>JAPLFI010000265.1 GCA_026390755.1 Ignavibacteriota bacterium | reverse complement strand
TTTCGTCATCGGTTTTAAGCTCGTTAATCCTTTTCAGTACAATTCCCGAAAGCATTTTAATCGGTTTTCCGCTTAGTCCGCCGGTCTCGTCAGTTTTTGTTATCAGGTTTTCCCTCGTTACAGTCGTATTCGTGGCAATAATACCGTTTATACCGTAATAAACTGCCAAATTATAAATACTTACAATTTCTGCGTCTGTGAGGTCGGGTGCAATTTTCAGGAAAATATTTTTCTCGGGCACCGAGCGTGTTTTCACGATTTCATTCCTCTTCATAATAATCTCGAACAGAAGATCCTTCAGATACTTTTCTTCCTGGAGCCGGCGGAGTCCTTCCGTATTAGGTGAAGAGATATTCACAGTGAAATAATCCCCCGCTTCGTAGAGCACGTCGAGGCATTTGCAGTAATCTTCATGCGCGTTTTCGAGCGGAGTATCTTTGTTTTTCCCGATATTCACTCCGACGACAAAATCTCCGGAGAGTGATTTTCTTGCCTTGAGAATATTTTCTTTCAGCTGTTCCGCGCCGCAGTTATTGAATCCCATCCTGTTGATAATGGCTTTATCCTTTACGAGCCGGAAAAGTCTGGGTTTTGGATTTCCCGGCTGTGGAAGCGGTGTTACCGTACCTAATTCAATATGTGAGAAACCGCAGGCATCCCAGAAATTTATGAGTTCTCCGTCTTTATCAAGCCCAGCCGCCACGCCAAGGCGGTTACGGAAATACAGACCGTTAATAGTAATATCGTTCGCAAATTTTCCCGGCGAAAGGAACAGGCTGAAGACAGGGTTAAAAAATTTAAAATACGGCATAAGCCGAAACAACAGATTATGTATGGTTTCAGGATTAAAAAGAAATAATACCGGTCTTATGAAAATTTTGTAAATCATATTTTGCAAAACAAATTAATGAAATAATTCATCAGTATCAGTGCTTTTAAGCGTAAATATTATTTTGCCTTTCGACAATTACGGCGCAATATTTGGGGTAACTCAAGAAAGCGTAGTTTAGAAATTTTCAATAAGACCTTGTATCTTTTATCGGCAATAAATAATTTATCTTAAGATTAAATTATAAATTTTGTACGGTGATGTATTATACTCAGTTATATTTAAAATTTTTCTTAATAATTTTATTATTCTCAACATTGAATTGCAATACAACAGACGGCAATCTGCCGGTTTCCACAAGAGAAGGTTTTATACAGGTTACCGGCGGTAAGGTATGGTACAGAATAATTGGCGCGGATAAAAAAGGGATTCCCCTGCTTTTAATACACGGAGGACCCGGCGCTCCGCATGACTACTTTGAACCGCTTGAGGCACTTGCGGATGAAAGACCTGTAATATTTTACGACCAGCTCGGATGCGGAAATTCAGATAAACCTGTAGATTCAACTTTGTGGACAATAGAAAGGTTTACGGACGAGCTTGCAAAAGTAAGGCAGGAACTGAGCCTTACACAGGTCCATATACTGGGTAATTCATGGGGATGCATGCTGACAATAGATTATATGCTCAGGAAAAATCCCACAGGGGTGAAGAGCATAATTTTTTCGGGTCCGTGCATCAGTGTTTCAAGATGGATAGAAGACCAGAATGCTTACGTTCTTCAGCTTCCCGATTCTTTGCAGACGGCTATAAGGATAGCGGAAGAAACCGGAAATTTTACTTCGCCCGAATATCTGGCGGCTATGGATGTGTTTTACAAACAGCACGTTTGCAGAGTTCTGCCCTGGCCTGATTGTGTAAACAGATCGTTTGAGAAAATGGGCGTTGAGGTTTACAAATATATGTGGGGACCGAGTGAATTCACTTGCACGGGAACATTAAGGAATTACGAGAGGGCTGACAGTTTACCGAAACTGAATTTACCGGTTTTGTTTACCTGCGGAGAGTTTGATGAGGCAACACCTGCAACGACGGCTTATTACCAGAGCATGCTTCCGGGTTCGGAGTTACTTGTGTTTCAGGGCGCGTCACATTTACATCATATTGAAAAGACTGCTGAATTTTTGCAGGCGGTTCGCAGTTTCTTGTCGCGGACGGAATAATTATTTTAGTATATTGGAATTAACAATCCGTGTTAACAGATTGGGATTACGGGAAATCTACCGTGACTGTCCTGATTATTCCGGGACAACATTTTGTCGGAACGGCTGGATTCGAACCAGCGATTTCCAGTTCCCAAAACTGGCGCGATAACCGGGCTACGCTACGCTCCGAAATTAAAACCTTTAATTCACAGTAAAATACGCATTTTCGGATTCACATTAAAGACCTAATTTATGCCCAATACTCAAAAACAGTGAAGAAGAGTGAGGCATTGCTTATCTTTTATATACTTGCTTTTATCTTCTATTAAACTTAAAATTGGCTTTTTAACTGAACTCATATATGGAAAACAAAAAAAGTGACTTCCGGACTGTTGGTGAATTTGAGCCGCAATCTTCCGTATTAATCGGATGGCCTCTTGTACAATATCCTAAAAATAACAGACAATTAAATACAGATGCAGTAAGTGTGGAATTAGTCAAACACCTTTGCGGACAGGTAAGAATATTGATTTTTTGCTATAATAACGATGTGATAAACCGGTCAAAACATAATTTACTGGAGGCAAATATCGAAATTAATGAGATTGAGTTTTTAGTTTATCCCTCAGAGTTTATGTATCCGCGCGACTTTGGCGCGGAAATAATGATAAATGACAGCGGTGAAAAGCAGCTTGTAAATTTCGATTTTAATTTATACGGTTTATTCTCCGATATGCCAATAGCCGATAAGTATAAAAAATTTGCCAGATTTCATGCTGAACATTCCGGCATAACAAAAACTGTCGAAACAAAACTGATTAGCGAGGGTGGTGACAGGGAGTTTAACGGACAAGGAGTCATGCTTACAATTGAAGAGACAGAAGTAAATAAAAGAAATCCTCTGTGGAGTAAAGATGACATTGAAAAAGAATTTAAAAATATTTTTAATCTTCAAAAAATAATCTGGCTTCCGCAAGCCGCCTTTGATGATGAACACATGTTTAGCGGTCCGATTCCCGACGAAAATAACAATTTCACAGCGTACCGTTCAGCTTCGGCAAACGGACATATAGACGAGATATGCAGATTTGTAAATGAGAATACTATTCTGATTGCGCATATTACCGAAGAAGAATCTCAAAAGAGTGTTTTAGCAAAACTGAACAAAGACAGATTAGACAAAGCATATAAAGTGTTAACAGAATCAGCAAATGCCGACGGCAAATATTTTAATATAATAAAAATCCCGGTACCCGAACCCATATATTTAAACATTGAGCCGGGTGACAATATTCACAAGGCATTTCAAACGGGTTATGAAGTTTTTAACGGTAAAATGATAGACGGAAGTATTTTCCCTACGGGATTAATGAAAGTACTGCCGGCTTTGAGTTATTGTAATTTTCTGATATGCAATAATAAAGTAATTGCTCAGAAATATTATCGCGAGGGAATGAAAGAAGAAGTAAAACAAAAAGATGCAGAAGCCTTATCTGTTCTGAAGAATATTTTTCCCGGCAAAGAAGTGGTTACAATTGATACAATTGCTCTGAATATTTACGGGGGCGGTATCCATTGTAATACACGCAATATTCCTGTATAAATAAACGGACAGCACACAGCGGTAAGTTCCGTGTGCTAAAATTTATTTTATGCTTAAACTCTACAGTTGTTTTATTTATCCAATAGTCTTATATTTGAATAGATATGTGTAATAAAAAGAAGTTACACAGAGGACACAGAGAAGACGCAGAGTTACTCAGAGAAGAACAACGCCCAAGAGTAAGAGCAAAAACTTAATTACACGAATTAAAGAAAGAACCTTCCTGAAATAAATTCAGGACAAGTTTTAGAATAAGAGACAAGAACTTTTTTTTATTGACAATGTTTTACATTTTTATAATGCAACATGAAGAATTAAGAATAACAAGAAAGGGTTTTAACCATAAAGATATTTACTAATTAAAATAATTTTAAAGACATGAAAACTAAATTTTTTGCCGTAATAATAGTAGGTTTTACTATACTATTATCAGGTTTCCAGCCGGGAAAAACAATTTCACAAGAAAAAGTTGCGGGCGGACTTATAAACAATCCGGGTACCGTATCTCCAAACGCAGAACTTTTTCCGAACCCGGTAAATACATATACTTCATACCCCCGCACGGCTCCGTTTTATTCCGTGTGGGATGAAATACCGGATAACATAAGAAATACAAAGGCGTTTAAAAGATTCGAATGGTTCTACCGGTCAAGGCTCGACGAGAAAGGGGATTTCCCCGTAGAATTCATTAGCCGGCAGAAAGAACTTGAAATTTCAAAGGTTCGGAACCGTGGAAATTCAGGCGATAATCCATCGTCATTTTCCGGCGTATGGACAAATTTAGGACCAGTCGGCATTGATATGGCCTCAAGTTTCATCCCCTACTGGGGAATTGCCACCGGACGCGTACGGGGAATTGATGTTCACCCGAATGATCCTAATACACTCTATATCGGCGCCGCCGCAGGAGGCATCTGGAAATCAACTAACGGAGGCGCAAGCTGGACAGATAAAAGCGGACAATTTAACCTTATCACTTTCGGCGCAATAGCAATTGATAAATTGAGTCCAAATACCGTTTACGCAGGTACAGGGGAAACACGGTGGCTTTACAACAACATTACATTTGAAGGCGATGGATTGTACAAGACTACCGACGGAGGCGATACGTGGACGAAAATAACAAATGGATTCGGAACTCGTACACAGTTTTCAGACGTTGAAGTTTCACCGACAAATTCAAATATCGTACTTGCTGCACTTGGATCGGGAAACTGGAATAATCAAAATGTTACAAATCAGGGTGTATGGAGAAGCACGGATGCCGGAATAACATGGAACCGTGTGATAAACTCACCGGCCGCCTTTGATGTCGCCTTCCATCCTACAAACGGAAATCTCGCTTTTGCTTCAACAGGCGACCAGAGGGAGACAGGAGGATTTTTTAAATCTACTGATGCGGGCGCAACATGGATTCAAAGCAACACCGGTTTACCGGATTTAACAT
Source organism: Ignavibacteriota bacterium (assembly GCA_026390755.1). Classification (GTDB taxonomy): domain Bacteria; phylum Bacteroidota; class Ignavibacteria; order Tepidaquicellales; family Tepidaquicellaceae; genus JAPLFI01. Next base: position 1,938 of record JAPLFI010000265.1, on the reverse strand, counting down.
CTATAGGCAGAATTCAGTTTGATATATCAAGGTCTAATCCGTCCGTTATTTACAGCTATATTTTCAACAGCTCCGTTATATCCGGCGGACGAACAACCTGCGCTTACAAATCAACTAATGCAGGTTCAACGTGGGAACAAATATCTTACGGTGATAATATAGCCGGAAGCTACAACGGCACTACTGTGAGCGATCAGGGAAGCTACGATCTCTGCATTGCTGTTAATCCTTCGAATGCGAGCAATGTTTTCTTCGGTAATGTTGAACTCAGCAGAACAGATGACGGCTCTGCAATTTACTTTGTAAGAAATCCCGCGGGTTATTCGGGCGGCAACGGTGCATGGGATTGCCCTGCACACGTTGACATTCATAAAATCAATTTCGCTCCTTCAAACTCTTCCGTTATTTATGTCGGCTGTGACGGCGGTGTCTATCGCTCAACTAACGCCGGCTCAACCTTTACTCATGTTAATACCGGTATAAACGCTATTCAGTTTTACCGCGTGGCTTCTCATCCGACAAATTCAAACATTCTTTACGGCGGCGCGCAGGACAACGGTAACTTCTCAACTCAGAATAAAGGTGCTACGAGCTGGGTTTTCACTTCCAGCGGTGACGGGATGGAATGCTTTGTGGATTATAATAACGGGAATAACGTTTTTAGCAGCACGCAGAATGGTTCCCTGAAAAGGAGCACAAACGGCGGAGCTAACTGGTCGGAGGTTTTTTCATCCCCTGTGAATACGACATGGTGCGCTCCATACTGGCAGCATCCTACACAACCCGCAAAAATATATGCCGCTCTCAGCCGGAAAATATACATGTCAACCAGCGGCGGAGACCCTGAAACATGGTCTGCTATCTCTTCCGATATAACTACAAACAACAGAATTACTTCGGTTGCTCATTCACGCGTAAACACTAATTACATGATGTCTGCGGCAAGTAATTATACTACCTCTCCCGGTGTTTATAAGTCAACCGATGAGGGGGTTTCCTGGACTGAAATTACCGAAAATATTTCATTTACGGGTGCAAACATTCAGCGTGTCGTTGCCGACCCTGTTAATGCAAATACTTACTATATTACAAGAGCCTCATACACTACCGCACAGGTCATTAAAACAACCGATTTCGGCATTACATGGACGGACATTAGCGCAGGACTTCCTGCAGTATCCGCTAATACTTTTTTTGTTGATCCCGTGAATACAAACCATGTATTTGTGGGAAATGATTTCGGCGTTTACTGGTCTTCAACCGGCGGAACCGGCTGGACTAAGTTAAGTAATGGTTTTCCTTTTGTACCGGTATTGGATTTCAGTTATTTCAATAGCGGCGGAATACGGCTTATCAGGGCGGCGACTCACGGCAGAGGTGTATTCGAAATAAATGCCGATGCCGTCGGAATTAATCAAATCTCCGAACTTGTTCCGGCGTCATATTCATTAAAACAAAATTATCCTAATCCGTTCAATCCATCAACAAACATAAGATATGACTTACCGAAGAATAGTTTCGTGAAACTTGTTGTATTTGATATGCTCGGCAAGGAAATAGAAACACTTGTTAACGAAAATCAATCCGCAGGGACTTATGAAACTAAATTTGACGCTTCACGACTTTCGAGCGGTGTATATTTCTACAGAATTGAAACCGGTAATTTTGTGGATGTAAAGCGAATGCTTTTGATTAAATGATTTTAGAAAGGGGCTTTAAAGCCCCTTTTTTTTCTATTGACTGCGGCTTTTATTCCATAATTTCCTCACTTACAAAACTCAACTCACGCAGTTTGAAGAAACTGTTGAAGAACAACAGACAAACAGACAATATTCCGAGAACAATAAATGTTGTACTGAAAGAAGCAAGCGAATCGGTTTTATCCGAAGCTGTTGTCAGTCTTGCTATGTTGTACATTAATAAGTTTTTATCCAGTAT
>JAPLFI010000112.1 GCA_026390755.1 Ignavibacteriota bacterium | reverse complement strand
CTCTGCAGTTCTTTGTGTCTATAATATTGTATGCCTATATGTTCGCGGGAATAACGATTCTTCTTTACAGCATGGTTGTCTATTTCGCGCGCGGGAAATCTAAAATAATTCTCTATCTGATGCAGTTCGGATTCTTTATTCTTATTTTCCTGCTTTCGGGTTACGGCTCGGCGGCGCGGCTTTCGGGAGTAAACGTGATGACGAATGATTATGCGGTGTATTTCCCGCAGTACTGGTTTGTAATGTCAAATTACAGTTTAGTGTTATTCGTTTCACTTGCCGCTGTTACCGTAATTATTTATTATGTTCTGTATTCATTTATGCGCGCGCGGTTTACGGAATTGTCGGATATACTCGAAGAAATTGACACGGGGAAAAACAAACATGAACGAAAAAGGTCATTTAAATTAAATCTATGCATGTTTGAAAGTATTATACTGAAAAAAAACGCGGAGAGAGCTTCATTTTATCTTATTAAGAACAACTTTAATAATTCCTCAAATTTAAAGCTGAGAATGATTCCCGTTGTTTTTATTCCCGTTGCAATGACGCTCATAGCAGTTATTTCGGGAATACCTTCTATGCTTATGTTTCAGGAAAACAACATGCCGGTACTGAAAGACGGAATAATTATTATCGGTCCTTCGGTTTCTATAGTGCTGATTATGTTCGTGCGTCTGCTTATCGCGAATACCAAGATGCAGATAGAAGGAACTACGGGAATAGACTGGCTGTACGAAAGCCTTCCTTTTGCGTCGCAGAAAGAAATTCTTTCGGGAGTCAATAAATTCATATATCTGTATTTCCTCATGCCTGTGCTGATAGTTATGTTCGCGCTTCTAAGCATCCGCCTGAACCCGGCTGATACGGCGCTGAATCTTATATACGCGTTTTCATTTATTTCTTTTGCGGATATTGTTTACCTCGCATTCGACAGGCAGATGCCATTCACGGCAGAAATATCAAAATCAAATTCCGCGGCGAAATATCTGAATATATTTTTAGTCGTTTTACTCGGTGTCGTATTTTTTGTTAGTCAGATTTTTGTTTTTGAAAATGTTATATTTGTATTCATTGCGGTGTTTTTATTTTTAGTTCTCACTCGTATAATAAAAGCAAAACTAAAATAATAAAATATGGACAACCTCGAAAATCAGTATGCAACGGACACGGAAACCAAGCCCCTTATAAAATCCCATAAAAGCGAAGGCAGGAATGTCATACTCGGTATTACCGGTGCCAGCGGCGCCATTTACGGTGTACGCATACTCCGTGCTCTGATAATCAATAATTTCAACGTTGACCTGATTATAACCGAGTACGGGCAATACACACTTTTCAGGGAATGCGGAATGGACCTGAATCAGGGTAATGTGCAGAATTATTTCCCGGAAATGATTTTAAATAAATCGGCTGTTACTTTCCACAGCAACCTCGATCTGAAATCCGAAATATTCCTTCATTCGTACAACGCTTACGGGGTAATAGTCGCTCCCTGCTCAATGAGTTACATATCTAAGATTGCATGCGGCGGATGCAATAACCTGATAGTAAAATGCGCCGATCACGCTTTGGCATACTCCAGACCGCTTATAGCAGTGCCGCGCGAAACACCCGTCAACAAAATTCATCTTCATAATATGATTAAGATACTTGATGCGGGCGGAAAGTTAATACCTGCAATGCCGGGTTACGAAAACAATCCGAAGGATTTCAACGACCTTGGTGATTACATAGCGGGACTTGCTCTCGATTTGCTTATGGGCGGAAGGTCGAATACCGGGAAGTGAATACTAATTTTCCTATATCAGAAATAACATAATAAAAGGGGCTTTGAAGCCCCTTTTATTATAGTATCAGTATAAACTATATTTGTTATTTTGAATCATACATTG
>JAPLFI010000097.1 GCA_026390755.1 Ignavibacteriota bacterium | reverse complement strand
TTACCGCTTTCTTTCATTCCTCCTCCGTGTCCGTTTAACAGCAGTGAAGTTGCGGCATAGTCCCAGCTTGCACATAATCCTTCATAGCTTTGGGGATACTGCTGTATTATCTGCTGAAATCCCGTCATGGCTGACTGGTACTGGTGAAGCGATACCTTGCATTTCTGTAAGAAGTAAAACGTTTTTCTGAGCAGTGATACATTGCCCGTGTTGTTTAACAGCAGAGATTCATAGAATGTTTTCAATGGTGTCATTTTATTGCCGCTGCTGTCCGTTCTCAGACATGCATGGTATAGCTTTGCTATCGCCGTAGGTGACTCCGTACTGTCAGGATACTGGAGCAATAACTGTCTGCACTGGTTTTCTACTGTCATATAGTCCCTTTTTCGCATGTTTATATTTACGGAATCTCTGAGTCTTTTGTAAGGGTTCACTGTTTCTGTTCTTAATCCGTTGTTTTCTTTAGTGATTTCACTTCCTTCTTTAACACTTCCGCCTTCTCCTCCCGAATTGCGGTAAATTGTATCGTTCATTCCGTTATATGCAAATACATCATAATCCTGAAGACGTGAAAGCTCACAACTGTATCCCTCAAATATGTAGTTGACCGCATTGGAAGTTTCATGCCAGGTTACGTCACACACGGCGTCAATATTTTTTGTGCTGTCTTCGTGGAAACAGTTCTTCTGCGCGTAAACTACATCCTGTTCTTCTCCCATTATATCCCCGCTCAGATGTTTCGAGTTTTCCGCGTCGTCAATGTCGAATTGGTTTTCTCCGCCGTCAAGCATGAATTCAGAGTTATTGCTGAAAATATTATATGACCCCGTGCCGTAGTTCTTTATGTAGTTATAACCTCCTGTATAATATCTTTCACTCGGTGACAGATTCAGACTGCTCATCGAAAGGCAGTTTATACCGATAGATGTATTATTGCTTATTATTGTATTCGAATACAGGTCAACCGAAGAAAGCATTGCCTCAAGGGGGCTTGAAAAACCGTAAAACGTGTTATTTGTGAATATTCCTCCTGTTACTCCGTCAATCATTACTGCAGTTGTGTTGCTGTCGGAAGTTGAACTGAAAGAGTTCCATGTCAAGGTCATTGGTGTGGTATTTGAAGCATTGGCTATTACATTTATAGCCGGATATGTGCAATTTGACATCGGGAACGTACTTCCTGTGATATATAACTGTGTTATCGGAATCTCTTCGTCTTCAGTATAGTTTGATATTATTCCCCCTGATTTCTTGTGTCCCGCGTTTGAGAATTCACAAGCCTGAAGTTTTACGTCATAGCAGTTTGACAGCTTTAAAGCGTAATTGCTTGCCGTGTCCGATATTCCTTCAAGTTTTGTGTTGTATAATCTCACTTCCGTGCAGTTTTCGAGCGATATTCCCTTCCATCCCGCGTTACCGTCGGTTGGATTTAGTTCAATGCGGTTTACGGTTGATTCATTCCTGCCTGTGATTAGTTTTCCGCCTGTCAATTCTATTCCCGCGTTTTCTGAAAAATGCAGTTTTGCATTAGGTCCTAATACAAGTTTCTTCCCGTTTGCGGTTATCATTCCTTTTACGTTTATTTCCGCGTTTGTAGAGTCATCGAAGGCTAATTCTCCCCCTTCCTGCATAACGGGAGCAATTCTGAATAACCTACCTTCGCCGGGCTGAAATATTCCGGCAGTAATATAATCATTAGTGCTTTTATTGAATACTGTAAGTGTCGAGTCATTAACTGCGTTAATTAGTTTCCAGTTCGTAAAACCGGGTAAATTATTCGGCTCGAATTTAATTTTTAGTACTCTCAAATCTCCGTCCGACGTTACATTAGGATAAGTCCGCTTGTTGACCGCGAGGAAATATTTGCTTTTATCGTAAGGATTACCGGAATTCTGATTTACGTTAAAGAATCCGATTTCCCAGTATAACTTATCCGGGCAATCATAGTATGCATCGTAATTCTCCATACAGTCATTTATCTCATTTCTTAAAGGTGCAAGACTCTGAATGCCGGTTATATAGGAATAAGGCAATCCGCAAGGCGGATTGTATTGGTAGTTCACAGGTAATGGATTTACAGTAATTGTTTTTTCATGTTTAATATGTTTATTCGTGTCGTTCGGGGGATACATTACATTAGCTATGTTCACTATTCTCTGGTTAAGTGCTTTAACAGAATCCCATTTATGCTGTCCGTAATAATTAATCTCCCTTTTCCCTGTATAGTTGGGACCCGGAGTTGTGAGTCCCCACATGTATCTGTTACCCGGAAACTCCATTGATGAATAAAGAAATTCAAATAATATCTTTGAGCCATAAGCGAGGGATGTATTCATAACAAGCGAGATTTCTTCGTTAGTCGGCTCACGAAGTCCCCAACCCGCGCTGTCAGTGATACCCGCCTCGTCGCTGTTTATTTGATTAGATGTGGCGTAAACTAAACCTAATTCTTTTGCTTTATCAATGAAATATTTATGCCGGTACAAAAACGTATTAATACGGTATTGCACTCCGAGCCACTGAGCATCCGTATAATCGTTGTAGTTTGTTGCTTGCTCGAAACGTGCGGTTCCGGGAAATGTATCCGGCGGTTGTTGTAAATTTCCGGGATATCGTGTCCAGTAAGTGAAAGGATACCATTGCGTCATCATAATATCGGATAAAGCCCCGTGCCGCATTAGATAATCAAAGCAGATATCCCATTT
>JAPLFI010000495.1 GCA_026390755.1 Ignavibacteriota bacterium | reverse complement strand
TCAATGTTAATCAAAATTTCAGATATAAAGAAAAAACTTCCGAATTCGGAATTAATGACATTTGAATGTTTCCCCATCCAGCCGATTCCCGAGCGCACAGCCCACGCTTTATCCATCACGGGACCGTCGTCAACATAAGCCCGTGTTTTAATTTCCGGCGAGAGGGAATCGATTTCGGCACATACTTTTTTTAGTTTCTTTTTTAAAACCTTATGATAATCTTTTTCACCCCAGGCATAACGCGATATTTTAGGAATGCGCGGAACGACGGAATGATTAAAAGGAGTGTCGTACAGATAAGCAAGCGATATTACGGATTTAATATCTTCCATTATTAACGAGGCGTCTCTCCTTTTTTCAAATCCTCTAACTATCCAGTTCATGTCCGCATTTCGCCCTTCGTCAATCCATTGTTTCAGCAGTAAACTCTGCTCTTCTAATTTTTCCGCTCTGGCAATACCGGCTTTTATGAATCCTTCTTTCAGACAAATTTCTTTGACAAGTTTTGATAATAGCGGAGCATTAGACAGTTTTGATGTGTTCTCCAAGCTAATCAGAAATCGAAATTAAAAGTATTTTCTTCCGGCTTTTCAACCCAGACTTCATCTTCAATAATCTCAACTTTATATACGGGAAGTGTGCATCCGGAGGCGCTTGACTGATTTCCCTGAAAACCGCTTTGCAGGCTGAATTTAAAGAAATGCACGGGACAGAGGACGTGTTTATCTTCTATAAATCCGAGATGAATTTTAGGTGTGTGATTATGCGGACAAACATTATCCATTGCGTATATTCGACCTTCAACTTTGAAAACCGCAATATCCTGTGTTTCCGATATGAAATACCGGAATCCTTTTTTCTCTTCAAGTTCGCTTACGCCGCATACTTTAATGTATCCCTTCATCCGCTGACCGGTAAATTCTTTTCAAAATCCGCGGTGACTTCATCCGGAGATTTCGCACCGGGGAAATATGATAAAAGTTTCTGTAAGACCTCTTCGACTACGGCGTCCGGACAGGAAGCGCCGCTCGTCAGAATGATTTTGGTTTTAAAAACTTTTAAATCAGCCGATAAAAGTTTTTGAGGGAGGAAATTATCCGTTCGCAATTCGACTGACTTTTTAAAATCAAAATGCATAATGGACTCTTTCGAAAGTATTTTTTCCGCCGAAGAAATGAAATATGTCGGCAGTTTTTCCTCGCAAAGCTCAACTATATGCGACGTGTTTGAACTGTTATATCCGCCTACGACGATTGCGATATCGGCTTTTTTTTCCAGCACTGAAATGGTCGCTCTCTGATTATCGTGTGTGGCATAGCATAGTGTATCGCGCGTATCCGCAAAATGTTCCCTGATGTTATCTTCACCGTACTTCCGAATCATAACGTCAGTCAGATAATCTGCAATTGCCTGCGTTTCCGTCGCAAGCATAGTGGTCTGGTTAACAACTCCGATTTTCCTTAGATGTATATCGGGATTGAAACCGTCGGATATTTTATCCCTGAAAAACTCACAGAACTTTTCTTTGTTAATTATTCCGGAAATGAAATCTCCGAGAGTTTTTGCTT
>JAPLFI010000385.1:1842-2636 GCA_026390755.1 Ignavibacteriota bacterium | reverse complement strand
GATACTTAGTCATATTTGTATATTTTTAATTCTTTCAATTTTAAAGTGGTCGAATTCAACCCCTAGATATTTTGTTTAAACCCGTCGAATTCGACGGGTTTAAATTCCTCCGATTTATGATGGGCATATATTGTAAAAAGGTTGATACAATATATAATTCTGATTTTTCTTTTATCGTATCATTTAAAAATTGACCAACACTCCAGTAGTTGTTATTATCACGTATTGAGGACATTTGTTTAGTTTTATAAATTTATTTACAAACCTACATAAATTTTTAATATATCCTCATACCAAATGAAAAATATTTCAGGTTCCCTCTGTCCTTAATATTCAATTTATTCTTCACAGGAAATCTATAAAAAATTCTTTTATGTAAAACTTTGAACAGTATACTCTAAAATATTTTCTCCCCTCATCTGCAATTTTCACCAATTTGTCCACATATTATAGTAAAAGACATCCTCTTTTTTACTATATTTGTAACTGTTTTTTAAACTTTAAACTTTAATCTACGAACTACGAACTCTGAACTAATAACTAAAAGTATGAAATTCAAAGAATCCGCATATACTCCTAAAGCACGTGGAAAGATTGGTGCAAACAAGTATTCTGCTAACCGCTATGGTCCTTATTCTAGTCTCAAACCCCGTACTAACTATAAGTATACTGTAGCTCAGAAACGTGTCACTTCTCAGATGGGTGCCGTCTCCCGTTTATGGTCTAATAACCTTACTCTCTCTCAGTACGAAGCATGGGAGAAATTCAGCCGGAAATTCAAAGAGACTGATGCT
>JAPLFI010000385.1:0-1796 GCA_026390755.1 Ignavibacteriota bacterium | reverse complement strand
AGTTGCAATATAAATCTGCGTGAGATAGGTTTGCCTGACATATTTGATCCCCCTGTAAATTATTCTGTTCAGGAATATGAAGAATTCGAACTCGAAATCTCTTATGATGAAAATAATTACATGGACATTCGCCTTTTCTTTGACCCTCCTCTTAAAAAAAATACTGTGATTGAGATATTTGCTACCATGCAGTTAAAGCTTTGTAGTTTTAGTTTCAAAAATAGCTGGTTTAAAAAGATTGGATGTATTAACAGCTCTTTCAAATCAGGAGATTCTATCCAAAAGCTATATGCAACTATTTTCAATTTACCGACTCTTAAAAAAACAGGTACTGGTAGCTTTAAAATTGCATTCAGGCTTAAGACCGTCTCTGTCATATCGGGTTTTGCTTCTTCTCTCATCGAAACTTCAGCTTCATTTATTAATGATTGAGCTCCTATGTATCAGGGTTATCTCAGGGATGTATCAGGGATGTACTACGGATGTCCTAACGTGTAAATCAACATCAAATCAACATGCAAACACCTGTCCATAAGCAAAATACAGACTCATAAGCTAAAAATATACATGTATCACCATTTTTTCCCATCAACCATCAACTTTCAACTAATTATGAATTGTAAAGCTAATAGTTATTACCAATAAACCATTGAACCTATTCTCCCTCCCTTTCAGGGCTCTATATGATGGGATGTTATCCCTTTTTTGGGATGACATCCCTTCAAACCTTTATAAACTTGCAATTATTCCAATATTGATATTTGCCCGTCGGGCAATAATGTGTGTGCCCGGCATGCAGTTTGATTTGAGAGTGAAAGTCTCTTACGCGCCCTGATAGCGGGAAGCGTTAGCCAATAGCAAGGGTGTCCGTTGTGAAACGGAATCTGAAAGAAGCTGGCGGCAAAACTCTGGTCTGACGAACAGAAACTGAATGAGGCGGGGATGATTGGACGAGTTTGCACATGAAAACGAAGTCCGAAGCTATTCGAGAATCATCCACGTAGATTCAGCGGATATATGGAGTGAAGGTCAAAGGGCTTACCCGGGGAGACCTGTGCGAAAGCTAAGAAATTAGCAACCCATTCAGTAATGAATGATTGAATGTACAGGAGTCAGCAGAAGCCATATTAGTTTCGATTTATCGGAATGAAGGGCTGAACGTTAAACGGTTTAGAAACTTGGAAAGATTAAAAGTAATGCAGAGAAAGCAGAAATACCTGATGAGAAACAGGAACTACCATGAGGAGGCGACGTTGGAAACGTGCAGCAAAGTTATGGAGAGCATAGGATTACTATTTGCATCAGAAGAAGAGAAGAACCACTGTCGAAATATAAGACATCATGTTTAACGAACCGCCGTATGCCGAACGGCACGTACGGTGGTGTGAGAGGACAGCGGGGGAAATAATCCTCCGCTTCCTACTCAATCAATAGAAGCCAAAACCTACTTTTCCTCTATTTTCCCTTTAGGGAATTAACATTTTTATTTAATCAGAAACCATATTCAATTCCTTCAAACTTAGTAGAAACCAATAATACTTTGCTCGACTTAGTTTTAACTATGTTGAAAAACTATGCAGGAGCGAAGCTCCAGCTTCATGCCGACTATCTTTCAAATTCCCCTCTTTAGAAAGGACAACGGGGTTTGTTAATTAATTTAAAGTAAGAAATCTCAATAAAAATAAATATAATCTCAATAACAAAAGAATTGGCTCATTGTATATTTTTCTCATAATAATGTACAACTATTTGTTTTTCATTCATTTTATATCCTTCCCCTTCAAATAGTATTTTAT
>JAPLFI010000492.1 GCA_026390755.1 Ignavibacteriota bacterium | reverse complement strand
GAAGTGAATGAAGAAAGTTCAACGGGTAGCGGCGACTCACTCGATGTACCAACCGTTGCGCCTCCGTAATTGCCGCCGGTATATTGTGCAGTAAGCATACTCGGCAGTACCAGCAGAAGAATTAAATACATTGTTATCTTTTTCATTTTGTTTGTTTAATTTTAAATTGCCTATTACTTAACACTTAACACTTAACACTTATTCACTTAACACTTAACACTTAACACATAACCTGGCATAGCCAGAACCAAAAAATCAAAAGTTGAAAATTTTTCAAAATGCCATAATAACATTAAATATATGGCAGTTATATTCAGTACAGTAAAATTCTTTGCCATTTTGCAATCAATTTGAGGACTAACTGATTAACACTTAACACTTATTCACTTATTCACTTAACACTTCCTAAGGCGCCGAACGAACACCCCGACCACCAAAAACGCCGATACGGCTGTTGTCGGGCGTTCCCGGCGTCGCAGAGGGGCGGGCTGAAACTGGCAAGCCACTACCATCATCGTGACAACCGCCGCCGCGGAAGCCGATGCCATCGCCGTTAGTACTGGGCCAGTTTGATGCATCGGCATCGCCAGTGGAAGTTAATACTCCATTGCCGTGTGTGCCTGTAAATGCTTTGCCTTTATCATTACCGATAGTTACAGTACGTTCCCATTGATTACCGCTCATTTCCATAATGCCGTAATATGTGGCACCTGATGTTACGCGTGTAGAAGATGATGTTGCAAAAGCACCGACTCTCATGGGACCTAACAATGGAGGGTTTGGCCAGCCGAAAGTGCAATTTCCGCTGTTACTGCTTGTTTCGTCATAATATCCATCGCGATTTATTCCTAGGTTTTTTGTTGCAGAGATGCTACCCCATGCTAATTCGCCGGATATAGCTGATAGCGTTCCCCGGCAGGATTTTTCATATTCCAATTCCGTCATTGGGCGCAAGCCGCCCCAGTAAAGATATGCCGCTAAATCAGTCCAGCTTAAAAAATTGCAGGCGATATATTGACCGTCATTTGATCCCCCACCGCTTCCGGTACCACTTAAATTACAATAAAAAGTAACTGGGTCGCTTGTATGTATAGCAGCATCACAACGGATTCCATTTCTATATGATAACCCGGGAGTATTAGACATTACATATCGGTTTGTAACAGAAGTTGTTCCGGCTGGAATTGCGGTTGCAACCCTTGTAGCTTGTTGTGTTCTGGTCAGTGTATTCAAAAAGTCCACATACTGCTGTTGCATAATTTCGTATTTCATACAGTAAAAAGCATTGTATCCATTGGGCCATGTTGCATTGACGGGGGTGAGTGTTCCGGGTCCGGTAGGATATCCGCCTGCAATATTAGCAATAAACGTATTGATGGTGGTGAGAGTAAATTCAGGGCTCGAACCCCCACTGCCCGCAGAAAAACTTCCCGTCGGCACATACACCATTTCGATACCGAATACTTTTATTGTCACATTAGCTCCGTCAGCAACGCCGTCTGCACCATAGTTCCAGCGGAGTTTCACGCCTTCCCAATTATTTGTTCCTGTGCCATCAGCAGACCGGTAAATAAACGCACCTGTGCCGTCAGATGCCGGTGTGATGGTACTGCCCGTAGGAGCATTGTGTCCCGTTGAGTGGAGTGTCGCATGTTGCCAGAATGCGTAGCCGGTAACGACAGCTCCACCGGATAAGTCAGGGCTCGGTGCGGCAGACACTGTAAAATGAATTCCATCAACATTAATTGCTGTAACAGTTGTACCAGCAGGAAATGCCCCGGTACCTCCCGTGACGCTTACGGACATACCAACCCTGAGTCCGGTCGTGCTGCTAACTGTAATGGTAGTACCAGAAGAAGTTGCACCAGCAGAAGAAACATAATTACCATTTGCCCCGAGACCGCTTACTTTGTACTTCACAAACACCCATGCGGCATCCCAGAATGCCGCATCATAACCGGTAACAATATTACTTGAGCCAGTTAATGCTGTTGTCGGTGCGGTGGACACTGTAAAAGTTGTTAAAGATGGAATAGTTAAAACAACTGTACCCGGTGCAAATGCGCCACCCCCCGTGACACTTACAAGCATTCCAACTCTGAGCCCTTTGGTTCCTGTGTTTCCTCCGGTATTGGTAACTGTAATGGTAGTAGTACTGCCAGTAGCGCCGGCATCCGAAGTATAAGTTCCATAGCCAGTAACAATATTACTTGGGCCAGTTAATGCGGTTGTCGGTGCGGCAGACACTGTAAAAGTTGTTGCACTTGTAATTGCTGTAACAGTCGTTCCCGCATCAAAAACGCCGGTTCCAGTTGTAACGCTTACGAGCATTCCAACTCTGAGTCCCACGGTGCTGGTAACCGTAATAGTTGTAGTTACATTAGTTGCACCCGCAGCCGAAACATAATTTGGAGAGGACACTCGCCATGAGTTTTCCCAGCTTAGGTCAAACTGCACCATTGTGTAGTGATCAGTCACGTTTAGCCCTGTTGTAGTAACAGTTCCAACCACAATATTGTTCGCAAAGGCGCTGTAACTCAGCAACATAAACAGAAAGATAAAAGCTATGTGCTTTTGCAGGTATTTAAAAGACAATGCATACTTACGATGAAAAGCATCTTGCACTTCGGTTGAGCGCTCCGATAAGTGCAAAGAGCACGGAAGTGCATTTAAAAAACTCTCCCCGGTCCTTAATAAAAAGTTTTTCTTTGTCATTTTTTTATTTTATTATTTAGAAAAAAACGAAACTATTAAACACTTAGTATTTTGGATTACTCATTTGACGGAAATTACTTATTAATGTAAAATAAAAAAAGATAAAATTTCGGTGGTATAATAAATTTGAGTGAGATTCTTATTCAATATAATGCTTTAATTGGAATTGGACTTTTCTTGATTTAAAATAAGGATAATTTTAACTCAAGAAATGGGTACAGAGCAAATCATCGTTGTCTTGGTTGTATGGTTTTCTTTATTCAGCACTTTAACAACTTTCTCATCAAGTACAATATCCCTCCATTGAAGATTAAGAATCTCAGCTAATCTCATTCCGGTATATAAACCTGTCAAAATAAAATTTTTCAGTAAAGGAATATCTATTGCTTCAAGTTGGATAAATGTCTTAGATTTGAAATTTTCAGTAGTTTGGCTAACCACTATAAAAAAAGGAGTCTTAGATACCCCCTCAAGAGTGGACAGGGCCGGAATTGAATCCCGATAGCATCGGGACTTATCAGGCCTGCTCATAATAAAAAAAGCCTCTTTTATGAGGCTTTTGTGGACAGGGCCGGAATTGAACCGGCGACACACGGCTTTTCAGGCCGTTGCTCTACCAACTGAGCTACCTGTCCTGGTCTATATTCATTCAAAATACAAATTTATACATTATCTTTCAATTGTAAAACATGTTTTTTTCGAAAGTTTAGTGTGTAATTCAATGTGCATTTTTTCCTGATAAAATTAAATAATCCGCCGCCTCGGATATTCTATTTTTCCGGAGGTTTTGTTTCAAATTACTTCTTTT
>JAPLFI010000036.1 GCA_026390755.1 Ignavibacteriota bacterium | reverse complement strand
GGAACGAGCCTTTGCGCCATACCTTCGAGAATTAAATAATCCGAAAGTCCGACGCAGTAATTATCCATAACCGTGGTCGAGAAATAGAAAGGTCTTTGCCAGTTGTTAGCCTTAATAACATCTAAAACTATCAGGTCACTGTTTTGCAGTGCTGTAATCACCTGTTTGCCGTTACGCTGATTGATAGTAGGGGGTACTTTGAATGACAATTTATCCGGTTTCAGAGACATAGTATCAGGATATGCGCCCGGCGGAACATTCAATATAACGGGATTATTCTCGTTCCAGACAGCCGGCTGTAAGGCTTTCAACTGTTCGTCGGAATAATTGAACGGCACGGTAAGTGCGCCGTATGGTCTTTCGTTCTTTAGCTGAAGATTATACCAGTCAGCATTTGCAAGCGAAAGATTTATGATTCTTACATCCGTACGCACGCCGTAAACAGACTGCAGACACCATAAAGGGAAAGTGTCGTTATCGCCGTTTGTAACAAGAATGGCGTCTTTATCCAGGCTTTGCAGTAAGTTATAAGCGTAATCGTAAGGTAAATAGTTTCCGCTCCTGTTTTGATATTTATATGTATCTTTCAGCATATTCAAAGGAACGATTACGAATAGAACAACCATTAAAACAGGTACAGCAATAAGAGCATGTTTTGAATTAATTTTTTGTCTGAGAGTATCCGTTACAGAAAATACTCCGAGTCCTATCCATATCGCATATATCATATAAGATACAACGTAGAAATAATCCCTTTCCCTGGGTTGTGTATTCTGCTGGTTTTGGTACAATGCTGTAATCACTCCGAAAGAAAGAAATGCTGCAAGCAGTATCAGTGCCGTTTTTTTATCTTTTTTAAAAACATAATATAATCCGATGAGCCCTAATAAAAATGGTATTGCAAACAGTTTTCCTGCGTCAACTCCGTCTCCCTGATTATAGCCTTCTCTGCCGATGAACTGCCATGCAAAATATCGCAGATACATATCCCGAATCTGGTATCTCCATAGAAAATCCATATCGCTCGTATAATTTTCCCAGGTCGGTCTGTGCTGGGGCTGGTTTGACCATCTGCGAGGCAGTGTTTTCGGCTCCTCGCCGTACTGTTCACGTCCCAGATACGAAACAAGCGTCTGAAAATTTCTCGGATTATTCTGATTAACGGGTAAATTATCAACATTTGCTCTAAGTAATACCGTCGTATAAACCGAATATCCGAGTATTACCAGTATAATTGATAAGGAAGCAAATCGCAGAACTTTTATGAAAGCCGGATGTAATTTTTTTCTGTAGAAAATGCCTGCAATTAACAATACTATTAATCCAACGGCAATCACCGGACTTGAATCAATAAGTTTCGGAAATTTTATTACAACCCCCTGAAAAACAATCAAAAAAGATATTATTGTAATGAAGGCGGCAGAGACTGCGGATACTAAGGAAAATTTATATCTGTTGAGGTAAAAAATTAAACCTATTATCAATATAGTTTGGGCGACTAATAAATGAGCGCCGACGCCGAGTCCCGTAAGGAAGAAACACAACAATAAATATTTACCGCTATCGGCATCATTTTGTTTCTCGCGCCAGATAAGCATCAGCCATAGCATTAATGCAATAAATAGTATCGCTTTGGATTCCGATTCGGTTTCCATGGCATTGAACCAGAAAGTTCCGCAAAATGCCAGAGCAAAGGCGCCTACAGAAGACGAAAAATAAATAACCAAAGCGCTGATATTATCAGACGGATTTCCTTTAAAGTAGGTTATGACTTTCACGGAAATGAGGTAAACAAATAATACGGCAAAGGCGCTTGCGAGAACAGAGTTAAATGCAATACGCATGCTCAAATCCCCGAACAGCGGGATGAGGGAAAACACTTTCCCTATAAGGACATTAAACGGCACTCCCGGGGGGTGCGGAATTCCCAGAATATTAGACACGGCAGTATATTCTCCCGGGTCCCAGAATGCAAAGACAGGCTGCATTGAAGAGATGTACAGTATAAGCGTAACTGCAAAAACCAAAGCCGCAGTTATACGGTGATAAAGTTTAAATTTCATATTTTATTATTTAGTAAATATTCTTCCGGTTCAATGTGGATTATAACGTCATTTATTCTGAGTTTGGTTTTTAGTAAAGCATCTTTCACATTATGGGCAATAATGTGTCCTTCGCGGACTGACAAATTACCGTCAACAATAACGTGAAGGTCAACAAAATAATCGAAGCCCATTTTCCGTATCAGACATTTCTCCATATCATAAACTCCTTCGACGGAAAGTGTGATTTCGCGGACATCTTTTTCAAGATTTGCTTTAGGTGCGGCATCCATAATCTCCGCTAAAGCCGGTTTAAACAGATTGTATGCGTTATAGGCGATAATTCCTGAAGCTAAAAGCGCTGCCCAGTCATCAGCAGCTTCATAGCCTTTGCCAAATATTAATGCGATTGAAATACCGATGAATGCGGCAACAGAAGTTATTGCATCGCTTCTGTGGTGCCAGGCATCTGTCTTTACTGCTGTGCTTTGGACCTCTGCGCCGACTTTAAGTACATATCTGAACAGCGTTTCTTTTACAGTTACAACGAGTACAAGCACTAATAAAGTAAACGGAGCGGGAGTATGATGAGGTGTGATAATTTCCTGTATGCTCTGATATACGATGGTAACAGCGGCGGCTAATAAAGTAAGGGAAACGACAATTGCCACTATCGGCTCAGCTTTGCCATGGCCATAAGGATGATCAGAGTCTTTTGGCTTGGAAGAAATCTTCAGTCCGATCAGGACAATAATTGAGCTGAAGACATCGGAAGTAGATTCAATAGCATCGGCGATAAGGGCATAAGAATTTCCGAAATATCCCGCCAAGCCCTTAATGACAGCAAGAATTACATTACCGATTATTCCGAAAAAAGTTGACCTCATACCTTTAAGAGCCGGGTGAGGAAGATTTTCATTGATTTCAGACATTAAAATATTTTAAAATTAAAATATTCCGCAGTAGATAACAATATTTACTGCAAGCCAGTTCTACTGCGGATTGCATATTATCTTAATTAAAAGTCGAACATATCGCCTAAAAACGACTTTTTCTTATATCTCTTATCCTGATACTTATCGTTACTATAGTTATGATTGTTATCATGATGGTCGCCGCCATGACTTTTATATTGCTGTTGATTACTTTTTTCGTAGTGGTTCGAACTTTCTATTATTTTTTCAAGTTCGCCTCTGTCGAGCCAGATTCCGCGGCATTCAGGACAGTAGTCAATTTCAACGCCGTTTTTGTCGGACATTAATAAATTAATATTATTACAAACAGGACATTTCATATTATTATAATTAAAATTT
>JAPLFI010000556.1 GCA_026390755.1 Ignavibacteriota bacterium | reverse complement strand
AGGGGATTTTTATTTTCATTATCACAGGGCGAACCTTTACAACTCGGAAGAAAAATTTTCGGAAGCCGCGGCGGAATTCAAAAAGGCTATACTGGCAGAGCCGAATAACTCGTCAGTTTATGCCGACCTTGCCGAAGTTTACCTGATATTGGGAGATACGGATAAAGCATTATGGGCGTCGGAATGTTCCGTCAGACTTAACTCTAAAGGCAAAGCAGGCGTTTATACGGGTATAATTGCTTATGAACTCTGCGGGATAACACATGGACAGCTTCCGTTGTTTAAATTCGCGGAAATCTGGCAATTTCCGGAAGATGTTGATTTTCATAAAATGCGCGCATTTATCTGCTTCAGGAACGGACTTTTCAGAGAGGCAGTTTACAGCTTAAAAAAAGCAGCAGCACTTGACAAAAACCCGCAGGGATATTTCTATTTCAATATAGGCTTATGCTATACGGCGCTTGGTGATATTATTAAAACGAATAATTGCATGATAATTGCCGAAAGCCTTGGCTTCAAACCCGCCCACGAAATCCTGAAGGAGAATTTTCTGATAAATTAAGCTGTTATATAAAACAATGAAAAACTGAAAATTTTCTCAAAATGAGAAAAATCGTCTCAAAATGAGAAAATCATAATCACTTACCCCCAATTTCGGTCGAAAATCGCACAATTTATCTGGCACGGTTATTGCGGCAAAAATTTAATTATAGTTCTTTGTCAATTTTCAAAAACTAATGTTTTTCCGTTAGCACTTGACATTAGAAATTAAATAGTTCGGCTTAATTTAAAGAAAAAACTTTTATAAATTTTAATTATTCGGTTATGAAAAAGATATACTTTCTGATTTTAGTAATGCTTCTTATCCCGCTCCTCTCGTCTTTCGGGCAGGGAGAAATGGCTGTAAAGTTAATAAATGATCAATGGAAAACAAACGGGGATTTTGTTTATTGTGGGTCTTGCAACTATGATTTTACAGGTGAGATTACAGTAGCTGCTTGGGTGAAATGGACATATGTAACATCTTCATACACTACCGGACACGAGCAAGAAGGTAAGCGGGCAACTATAGTTACGATAGACGGACATATATATAGAGATCAGGGTCAATTTTGGCTTCATCATAGTGATAATAATACAAGGTTTGAATGGGCAGTAAAAACTACCAGTGGTACAAATGCAGATAAAAGAGCATTTCTACAATCTACAACAGCACCGGAAGCAGACAAATGGTATTATTTATCAGGAACATACAAAGATAATGGTAATAGTACTTCTGATTTAAAGTTTTACGTAAATGGAGTATTAGAAAATAGCGCTATAGGAACCACACAAATTTGCGGAAATATTAATACTTACAACTCCGATTATAAATTAAATATTGGGCGAGTGTCGAATGGATATAGATTCTTTACAGGTAGTATCGATGAAATCAGAATTTGGAACAAAGCCTTAACGCAAGATGAAATAATACAGCAAATGTATTCAAAGTCTTCTTTGGCTTCATCGAATTTGAAATCTTACTGGGATATGGATAATACAACGGGTTCAGCTGTTGATGATAAAGGTACTGCGAATTTTGATGGAGTTTATTACACTGCGCTTGTTGATGTACATGATTTTGACGTTGGGGAAAAAAGGATAAATGATGATGATAAAGCTTGGACACCTAGTAACTGTTGGGCGGGTTTAAATGTTAAAACAGTAGCGGGAGCAGGTTGGGGAGAATCAAATGAAGTTGTAAGTAATACAGGGCAGGACTTAAGATTAAAAACTCTTTGGATAAATACTCCAATAAAAGATGATCTTGGAAATCAAAATAACTTAGGTATGACCTGGTTTGGAATTCAGGCAGCCGCAGGTTCGACATCTCAATGGGTGACTTCAACTACTCCTGTTGGGAGTAACTCTACATTTATTACAAGCACTTCTGCAGTTTCTGCCGGACCTGTTGGAGGTAAAATTACTATGACAATAACAAACGGTAGCACCTCGCACGCCGCTATGATATTTCAGTTAGGTTCAATTTCCGGAAGTCCTGTCACAACCGAAATATTTCCCGGCACCTATGTTACAAAAAGATCAAACATATACTGGGGATATCATACTTGGGGCTCTCCGACAGGAAATTTTGTAATAGATTTTTCAAATGTTGCGGGGACTTCAGCTACAGTTAAATTGTTAAGACGCACAAGAAATGGAGCATGGGAAGATTACACTTCAAGTGCTGTATTAGTTCATAATTTTGGAGGAGTAAAAACTTTTACGGTCGGCAGTTTGGCAAATGGTTCTTATGAATTCGCCCTCGGTGAGAACAATGACGCCCCCCTCCCTGTTGAACTTACATCTTTCACATCCTCTTTAACTGGGAATACTGTTACATTGAACTGGTCAACGGGAAGCGAAATTAATAATCACGGTTTTGAAATACAAAGATTCGATAGTGATAAATGGATTTCCGCAGGATTCGTTCAGGGAAAAGGAACTGTCTCAACACCGTCTCATTATGATTTCACAGACCGTAATCTTAAAACGGGTATCTATAAATACCGTATCAAACAAATTGACAACAACGGGAACTTTGAATATTTCGAACTTGCAAACACAATAGAAATTTCGGCTCCAGCTAAGTTCAATCTCTCTCAGAATTATCCCAATCCGTTCAACCCTGTAACGAAAATTGATTATCAGCTTCCTGCGGATTGCCGCGTCTCGGTCAAAATTTATGACCTCACCGGCAGGGAAGTTATGATGCTGTTCAGCGGTTCCGCTCAGGCAGGCTATCATACTCTCACGTTCGACGGCTCAAAACTCGCAAGCGGAATATATATCTATAAGATAAATGCCGAAGGCAGCGGCACGGCATATAGTAAAATTATGAAGTTGTCTCTCATTAAATAATTCTTAGTTCTTGTTCTGCTGGTTCTTTTCAGGCAGTAAGACTTCCTTAATGTAGGCAGAGGTTTTTAAAGTTTCCTCTGCCTTTTTTTTCCTTTATTGTACGTAATAATAATCAGTCAAATAAACACGGTTTAAACAAAACCCGTAATCATACCGTTGTTTTCGGAATCTTGCCGGTCAGCCTGAAAATCCAGTGAAAACATTTGTGCGGGAAGTCAACCGGTTCAATGAACATCATCGGACATCCCGAAGGAATCAGTCTTATTCCAAGCTGATTGCAAAGCCCCGCGGCTTCGTCGGAGTAGCTTCCTTTACCGAATGCTCTGTGAATCCATGCGTATTGCACACCGGTTGCCGCGCATTCCTGAATTACTCTGATAGAATCTTCAGGCTTTGTGCAGATTATAACTGATTCGGCTTTCTCAGGTAAATTAATTAAACTTCTGTAGCATTTATCGCTCTTGATTTCGTCAGCTTCCGGATTCACCTGATAAACATTATAACCCGCATCTTTTAGTTTCTTAAATATAATATTTCCCGTTCCTGTGCCGCTGCGGCTTGCTCCGGTTACGGCAATTGCTTTTTTAGAAAGGAATGCCGAGACGAGTTCTTTATAAATTGCCATATATAATGAATTATTTTGTGTTTTATTATACTCTAAAATCATTATTTTGTTTCTTTGAAGAAATGGAAAAAAACTTACAAAAACATAAAATTTTGAAAAGCAAAAAACGCTCGCTTTAATTTTTTTCTGTTTTTTAACAAACATTTTATTTATATTCGCACTAAGGGGAATAATTGCAATACATTCTTTCCCGCTTATTACGTTAATAAAAATTTTTGTTGAATAATGCAATCATACTAAGTCAAAAATTTGTTTTCTCTAAACTTAAAAAAAAGGAAAAAAAGCATGAAAAAAGTTAGTCTTCTTTACTTCATTCCGGCATTATTCGGAATGATTCTTTTGTTTGCATTTAGTGCCGATTCGCCGGCGCAGACACCCCAGTATTACAATTATCAGCAGGTTGGGGCAAGTAATAATAGTTTCCCGTTCGGTCAGGCAGCGGGTAAAGGAGTTCAGTGGCTTTTCCTGCCCGGTGACTTTAATCAACCTACGCCTGTTCCGGCCGGAAATAATATCACTAAAATATATTACTGGGTATCAGGTGCCGGAACACGCACCTATACTGACCTTGTTGTACTGATGGCTAAGGACACAACAACGTTATTCCCAAGCGGAACGTTTTATTCGGGACCAATGGATACGGTTTATTATAAAGCATCGGTATCCTTAACCGGAACTCTTAATTCATGGATGGAAATTGTATTGGATAGACCTTATGCATACGACCCGGCGAAAAGTCTGATAGTATTTGTCGGACAGTGCGGAGGCGCAGGCACCGGTATTAATATTCTTCAAAATGCTATCGGGGTCGGCAGAAGGACTTGGTCTGTCGGCGGTTGTCCTTTTACTCCTTATGCAGGAGGCGACGGCAGTATTGCTAATTTCGGGATAACGGTTGCAGCAGCCGGTAATGCTTTACCGGATTTATTGTATTATAAATTCAAGAACAACACTGCCGGATTTACTCCTAATTTTGCAGTTCCGGGTGTGGGAACAAATCCTGCTCCGTTTATCGGTAGTGTAACATCAGGCGGACAATTTGATTCTGCTTTAATCGGAACAGGCGTCGCAGGTGCGGGTGTAACTCCGGGATGGAGTTTAAATGTCGGGTCGTCAAGCTGGACAATCAGCATGTGGGTTAGTATTCCGACATCAACTTCCGGAAGTGCTTTTTATTTATTCGGTGACCCGGGTTCGGGTACGTTCAGATGTTTCCATAATGGTGTTGCATTACAAAACAATCTCATACTAAGGGGTACGGGAATAACAGATGTTACTGTTACAGGCATTGGTCCTGCGCCAACAGTTGTGCATTTTGTTTACGATTCAGCAGCAGCCAACATCAAATCTTTTAAGAATGGTGTATTATTTTCGACTATAGCACAAACTCCCTTGAATATTGCGACCGGAACAGGATTCAGAGTAGGGGGATATTCTACATCTGCTAATTTCATGGGTTTATTTGACGAGTTCAGATTCTATAAGAGAGCGTT
>JAPLFI010000195.1 GCA_026390755.1 Ignavibacteriota bacterium | reverse complement strand
TATGATTTCGGTACGATTAAATCACCCGTGTACGACAGGCATGAATCGAATGATTCTACCCCCGTAGGATTGCTTACGAGGTTTTTGTTTGACGGTAAAATTGAGAATGATTTGTTACCGGCATTGTTAACTTTAAACGCAAAATATTTGGTACTTGAAAAATTGTAAGAATATATTACAGTCAGCGATGTATGGTCGCTTTCCCTTGCAAATGCGCTCATAACAATCTCTGTTTCTACGTCCCTGTATTTCCCGTAAATCTTATCGCCCGTATTAAGAAATGTTTTATTATCCGCCGGCGGAGCAATGTCCTGATGTGCCAGTCCTAAAAATGCCGCAAGCTCGGGCATCTGACTTTTGTATCCGCCCGCACTGCTTCCTGATGCACCTTTTTTGGCTAAAGTCCCGGAGCTTTTGTTTCCGAATTTTAAATATATGAACACGATAAATGCACCTATTGCAACGAATAGAACAATGTTAAAGATTGATTCCATGTTTTATGTATTTAAATGATTGAAATAGTTTGAGTAATTCTGACTTGTGTTTAATTTTTGCTCCAGCGGTAATTTAGATAACAGTATATCGTAAATATTTTCCGGAGGTCCGAAAATTCTGTTTTTTGCTAAATTGAACATCTGATTATTTCTTTTGTCGGCAAAGTCAAGAAACTGGTCTCTGCGTTTTGCTATTGCTGGAGTTGATGCTCCGTATGGATTTGTTAATTTCACGTTTGTGATAACGTCGTACGGAAATATATCGGTTTTCCCTTTGAAAGATTTTAAAACTCCCTCTTCAGTCAGGATTATATAATTATTTTTAGAGTGAATCAGTTCCATAAACACAATAGCAATTGTTGTAAGTGATACTAAACTTAGTATTCCGAAAATACCCGCGAAAAGAAAAAACGTAGAGTTGGTAAGCCCCGAATACAGAAAGGTCAAAGTTACTGCAAAGAAGATAAAGAAAAAAAATCCTCTTTCAAGTATCCGTGAAATAGCGTATTTATAGTTGTAATTATAAACAGCCCAGCCTGCCTGCGGGTGTTTATTCTTTACCGCGCTTAATATTTGTTCAGGTGTCATAATTTACAAACTTGTTCTGAATCTTGTCCTGAATTCATTTCAGGGTTATTTCAGGAAAGGAAAATTTAAATGATTTATTGTTTCCAAGCAAGTGAAATTAGTATTTGAAAAATATGTATTTATTAAACGGCAATTCTAAAAGTTAATAAAAAGAATAATTAACGAGAGTATTCTTAATGTTTATAACACTTTTTAATTCGAATATATTTATTAAGTTCATTAGAAATTCACCAATGAAGATTAACCTAAATAAAAATTAATATTATCATGAAAAATATATTTACATTTTGCAATTCTTATTTAAAGGTCGGCAGGTATGTTTTTATAGTGCTTTTAGTTTATCATTTAACATTCGGCATTGATAACTGTTCTGCCCAGTGGATTCCTCTTAACGGACCTGCCGGCGGCAGGGTGTCATGTCTCACTGTTTCCGGCACAAATATTTTTGCGGGTACTTCGGATTTCGGAATTTACCGCTCTGCCGATGACGGCGGAAACTGGCTTGCAGTAAATAACGGTTTAATAAATTCTAAAATTCTTGCTGTTACTTCGGCCGGGACAAATGTTTACGCCGGTACATTCGGAAGCGGAGTGTTCCGTTCTGCCGATAGCGGATGGACATGGACTAATGTCAGCTCTATATATCCGTTGCAGTCAGTATATGCTTTTGCGGCGAACGGAAATTATTTGTTTGCCGGATCCGACCTGAACGGGGTTTATTATACAACTAATAACGGAACGAACTGGACAGCAGTAAATAATGGCCTGATGAGCCAGGCAATCCGTGCTTTAGCTTTTAACGGGAGTACTCTGTTTGCTGGTACAAATTTAGGCGTATATAAAAGTACGAATAACGGCACAACCTGGTTCCCCGCAAATAATGGCTTTCCTAATCAGCAAGTTAAATCTATTATTGTTAACGGCTCTGATTTATACGCAGGGACTTTTGGATATGGAGTATTCCGTTCAACTGATAACGGCGGAAGCTGGTTGGATATTAATAACGGATTAACAAATCCGTATAATCACTGCCTTGTTTCGAACGGGGCAAATCTGTTAGCCGGAACGGCTAACGGTATGTTTAAAAGCACAAATAACGGTACAAGCTGGTATCCTTCCAATAGCGGCTTATCCTCTCAGGGAATAAGCTCTCTTATTGTAAAAAATTCAAATATATTTGCCGGCACTTTGGACGGTGTTTCTCGTTCGGTCAATAACGGAATAAACTGGACTTCCGTCAACAACGGCTTAACAAATCCCCCGGTTTTTTCGTCTGCTTCAAT
>JAPLFI010000171.1 GCA_026390755.1 Ignavibacteriota bacterium | reverse complement strand
TCTCTTTTATCTTCTTTATTATTTAAACAAACCTGAAATTTCAAAACTAAGTGATACTCACAGTTTCATCGAAGACAGTCTGAAGAAGCCCGGAAAAATGAGTGCGGGTGAAATAAATTCGCTTATCGCTTTCGGAATAACTGTTGTACTGTGGCTTATACCGGGATTCATTGCAATCATCGGCGGTTCCGATTTCGCTTTACTGAAAAGTTATAACAATTACATACCGGAGTCAGCCGCGGCTTTGCTCGGCGCATTACTGCTTTTTATTCTTCCCGTCAATTTTAAAAAACGTCTTTTCACAATCGAGTGGAAAGACGCCGCTTCAATTGACTGGGGCACGCTGATATTATTCGGCGGAGGACTCTCGCTCGGAAATCTGATGTTCGAGACTAAGCTTGCGGAATCCATCGGTCACAGCCTTATAAATTTCAGCGGAGTCTCAACCGTATGGAGCATCACGCTGATAGCAATATTTATCGCAATCTTAGTCAGTGAAGCCACATCCAACACTGCATCGGCTAATATGATTGTGCCGGTCATAATTTCAATTTGCATAGCAGGAAACGTAAATCCCCTGCCGCCGGCAATAGGAGCAACACTCGGAGCAAGCTGGGGTTTCATGCTTCCGGTTTCCACGGCGCCGAATGCCATTGTTTACGGTTCGAAGATGGTGCCGATTGTTAAGATGATGCGTTCGGGAATATTTTTCGATATAGGCGGCGGATTGCTGATATGGCTTGGCTTGCGGATACTCCTGCCGTTAGCAGGGTTTGCATAAAAATTGTATTGCATATTCCGGTCTATATACATTTCTTTACTCGTTGAATTTGGTTAATTTTATGTTAATTAAAGTGAATTAATTGAAAAGTTTACAGATTAAAAATCTTCACAAAAGACCAATCGGTGTGTTCGATTCCGGTATAGGCGGATTGACGGTTGCAAGGGCTCTTTTCGAAATTCTGCCGAATGAAAATATTATTTACCTCGGCGATACGGCGCGGCTTCCCTACGGCACTAAATCAAAAGAAACAGTTATACTATATTCGATCGAATGTCTGAAATTTCTTCTATCAAAAAAAGTGAAAATGATTGTTGTTGCCTGCAATACGGCATCGTCATTCGCCGTTCCTTTCCTTCAGAAAATAACAAAAATTCCCGTTATCGGTGTTCTGATTCCCGGCTCCGAAGCCGCAGTGAATATGACGAAGAACAATAAAATCGGGCTTATAGGAACTCTCGGAACGGTGAAATCATTATCTTACAAGAAAGCTATAATAAGACTGAATAAAAAAGCCGAAGTTTTTTCTCAGGCATGCAGTTTATTTGTGCAATTAGCCGAAGACGGATGGACTGACAATAAAATTGCCGAACTTACTGCAAAGGAATATCTGACCGATATCAGCAAAAAAGGGATTGATACGATGATTCTCGGATGTACGCATTATCCTATTCTTAAAAATACAATAAGTAAAGTTATCGGGAAGAATATTAAACTCATAGATTCGGGAGAAGAAACGGCTAAGAAAGTGAATATAATACTTCAGGAAAAGAAACTTCTTAACACGCAAAAGAAAAAAGGCGAGCACAGGTTTTTTGTGACGGATTTCCCGAATAATTTCCATCAAATCGCAGAAAGATTTCTCGGTAAAAAGATTCATAACGTAAAACAGGTAAAACTATGACGCAGGATGAAGTTCTGAATATCTTCAGGGAAACGGGCGCACTGCTCGAAGGGCATTTTGTGCTTACTTCGGGATTTCACAGTCCGCATTACTTTCAGTGTGCTAAAGTTCTTCAGTATCCTGAATATCTGAGCGTTTTTTCGGGAATTATTGCGCGGTATTTTGAAGATAATGAAATTGACGTTGTTATCAGTCCGGCAGTCGGCGGTATAGTTCTCGGCACTGAAGTCGGACGGATTCTGAACGTCCGAACGGTTTTTGCGGAGCGGGAGAACGGGAAATTGACTTTAAGACGGGGTTTTGAGTTAAAAAAAAGCGAGAATGTCCTGGCAGTTGAAGATGTAGTGACAACCGGCGGAAGTGTTTTTGAACTTATCGAAATTGTAAAGCAACATGAAGCAGTTTTAAGCGGTGCGGGTTTTATTATAGACAGGAGCAACGGGAAGGTTAATTTCGGATGTAAGCAAATCTCGCTTGCGAAGTTTGATGTCGTTAAATTCGCGGAAAATGAAATACCCGAATGGCTTGGGAAAATACCGGTTTATAAACCCGGAAGCCGCTTGGCAGGTAACAAAATTTAATAACTATCTAATAAATTTTTACACTTTTTTTCGTTTGCTCTTTGATTATCTTTGTATTAATTGTATATATGAAACCTGCCTTTATTAAGTTGCATATCAAATACTGCTTGGATATCTCGGGCGACAGGAGTTTATCAATTTCGAAACCATTATTTATTCTGAATAAAATATGAAGAAGAAAATTTTAATACGGGACTTAACACTTCGCGACGGACAGCAATCATCATTCGCGACCCGTATGACTCAAAAACAAATTGACAGTGTACTCACTTTTTACAAAGATGCCGATTTCTACGCGGCTGAGGTATGGGGCGGAGCAGTGCCTGATTCCATCATGCGTTATTTAAACGAGGACCCATGGGACAGACTTGAAAAAATTCGTGTCGGATTCGGAGGTAAAACCAAGTTAACTGCTCTTTCAAGAGGCAGGAATCTGTTCGGTTATAACCCTTATCCGGACGAGGTAATAGAAGGTTTTAACCGCCTTGCTATTAAAAACGGTATTGATATTATGCGGATTTTCGATGCACTGAACGACCTCGATAATATGAAATCCACTATTAAATTTGTAAAAGAAAACGGCGGAATAACTGACTGCGCAGTTTGTTACACGGTGGATCCGGTATTCACGTTTATGGAAAAAGTAAAAGGGGTATTTTCGAACAAGAAAATTCCTCCGAAAATATTCACTGTTGACCATTTCGTCGAAAAAGCCAAAATCCTTGAAAATATGGGTGCCGATATTATAACCATTAAGGACATGGCAGGACTGATACCTCCTGATGTTTCAAACGAAATTATAAAAAAACTGAAAAAAGAAGTTAAAGTCCCGATTGACCTGCATACGCACTGCACTCCCGGTTACGGATTAGCTTCCGTACTCGTTGCCATCGTAAACGATGTTGATATCGTGGATACTGTAATTATGAACTTCGCCGGCGGTCCTGCCGCCCCCTCTTTTGAACTTATACAGATATTCTGCGAGAAGATGAGAATAGATACAGGTGTTAATCTCGATGCTGTTAATAAAATAAATAAAGAATTATACGGTATCAGGAAAGAACTTGATAAATTTGACGAGGCAAAACAATTCCCGATCGAATTCGATATATCCAATTACTCACTGCCGGATAATGTAAATAAATTATTCGATGATGCAATTTCAGCTGCAAAAGCCGAAAGAATAGAAGAAGCGCTTAATTGCTGTCTTGAAATAGAAAAGTATTTTAATTTCCCTGCTTCCGACGAAGTAGTGAAAGCCGCTCAGATACCCGGCGGTATGTACACTAATATGCTCGCCCAGCTGAAACAAGTAGGGCTTGACCATCTTCTTGATAAAGTCCTGAAAACTGTTCCGAGAGTCAGGCTTGATTCGGGATTGCCTCCGCTTGTTACACCTACAAGCCAGATAGTCGGAGTTCAGGCGGTTCACAGTGTTGTATCCGAAAATAAAGGCGAGGAATTCTATGCCAATAAATCTATGCAGTATGTTAATCTCGTAAAAGGCGTTTACGGAAAAACTCCGTATCCGATTGACCCTGAATTCCGGGAAATGATTTGTGGTACACGGGAAGAATCTCCTTATGACGTTTCGCTGTACACGAAACAGGAGAATCCGGCACTGCCTGAATTTGAGAATGTCAAACTTGCAAAAGACGAAAAAGAAGAACTACTGCTTGAGCTCTTCCCTGCGGTGGCAACAGGATTCCTGAGAGGAAAACGGGAAGTTGAATACAAGAAAATGATTGCCGAACTTCGTGCGATGGAGGAAGTTGAAAACAGAAAAATTCAGGAAGAAGCCGAAAAATATAACGCATTATCACCGGATGAGAAGAAGTTAATACTGCTCGACGGATTATATAATAACTGGTAAAACTAATAATTATTAAAATATAAATAATAAAAATTAAACGGAGTTAAAATGTCAATTCAGGATAAAATTAAGGAACTGACTGAGCTTAGAAACGAGGCAATGCTTGGCGGAGGAGAAAAACGCATCAAAACCCAGCACAGGAAAGGTAAATTAACTGCCAGAGAACGTATTGACCTTTTGCTTGATGACGGCAGTTTTGAAGAGTTTGATATGTTTGTATCACACAGATGCATAGATTTCGGGCTTGAAGAAGAAACATATTTATCCGATGGTGTAGTAACGGGCTACGGAACAATAGACGGAAGACTTGTTTACCTGTTTTCGCAGGATTTTACGGTCTTCGGCGGCTCGCTCTCGGAAATGTATGCGGCAAAGATTTGCAAAGTGATGGATATGGCAATGAAAGTTGGTGCGCCGGTTGTCGGAATTAACGACAGCGGCGGAGCGCGCATACAGGAAGGCGTAAAATCACTCGGAGGCTACGCTGATATATTCCAGAGAAATGTACTCGCCTCGGGCGTTATACCGCAGATTTCGGCAGTTTTCGGTCCATGCGCCGGAGGTGCTGTTTATTCCCCTGCTCTTACGGATTTCATTATTATGGCGAAGAATACGGGATATATGTTTATAACCGGACCAAAAGTAGTGAAAACAGTAACGGGGGAAGTTGTAACTGAGGAAGACCTTGGCGGAGCATCTATACACAGCTCTAAATCAGGTGTATGTCATTTTACATGCGATAACGAAGAACAGGGAATTATGCTTATAAGGAAATTACTGAGTTATATGCCGCAGAATAATTTTGAAGATCCGCCGATTTACGCATGCTCCGACCCGATTGACAGAATTGAAGACTCACTGAATGAAGTAATTCCCGATAACCCTAATAAGCCTTACGATATAATTGACGTAATTGACTCGATTGTGGATGACGGTGAATTCCTCGAGGTTCAGCCGGCTTATGCGCGGAATATCGTAATCGGTTTTGCCAGAATGAACGGAATGCCTATCGGTATAGTCAGCAATCAGCCTAATTATCTCGCAGGCGTTCTTGATATAAATGCCTCGAGGAAAGCCGCGAGATTTGTTCGTTTTTGTGATGCTTTTAATATTCCGATTCTGACATTAGTTGACGTTCCGGGATATTTGCCGGGTACTTCGCAGGAATACGGCGGAATAATCATACACGGTGCCAAATTGCTGTACGCTTATGCAGAAGCTACTGTGCCGAAAATTACCGTTATTCTTCGTAAAGCTTACGGCGGTGCATACGATGTTATGGGCTCTAAACATCTGCGAGGCGATATTAACTATGCCTGGCCAACTGCGGAGATATCAGTAATGGGTCCTAAAGGCGCCATCGAAGTTCTGTATTTTAAAGAACTAAAAGAGATTACGGATGCTAAGGAAAAAATTAAATTCGTAGCGGAAAAGGAACAGGAATACAGGGAAAAATTTGCAACACCATACGAGGCGGCTAAATACGGATATATTGACGATGTTATCGAGCCGCGGAATACAAGATTCAGAATCATTCGCGCTTTACAGTCTCTGCAATCAAAAAAAGTCACAAATCCACCCAAAAAACACTCTAACATACCGCTTTAGGAGGACGGAAGATGGGATTACTGAAGAAAAAAGAAAAACCGGAAACCCTGACTGATAAGAAAACAGAAGCTGTTGCGAAAACAGCGCCGGCTGGACAAACAGCGAAGGCGTCCGCGAAAAAGTCTTCCGCCGATGCCGAAATAATGGCTGTAATTGCCGCGGCAATATCATTATTCACGCTTGATGTACATGACCCTGAAGAATATAAAATGACGATAAAAAGGATAGACAGGCCTTATTCTCCGTGGAGTTCAAAACTTTATATGATGCGAAAATGGCCCCGCTGAAAAACAGAAAATATAAATTTTAATTTTCATAATATAATGAAAAAATTTAAATTCTCAATAAACAATAATAGTTATGACGTTAATCTTTTAAGTTTCGAAAGTAATAAAGTGAAACTTGAAGTAAACGGAAAACCTTATGAAGTTCTTCTTGACAAAAGCGGAGATGTTTCCAAAACGCCGACTCTCGTAAGACAAAGTCCGCAGACCTCAACTGATTCTCATAAAGCTACTGCGCTGACGAGCAGTCCTTCTGAGAAAAAAGGATCGGGAGTTATCAAAGCGCCGCTGCCAGGTACAATTATAAAAGTTTTTGTAAAAGAAGGAGATACGGTCAGGTCGGGCGAAAACCTTCTGACCTGGGAAGCCATGAAGATGGAGAATAACCTTTCATCAGACCGCGAAGGTACGGTTAAATCCGTAAAAGTAAAACCGGGCGATAATATACTCGAAGGCGACGTACTGGTGGAAATTGCTTAACCTCCTTATTTCATTGAATTTTTGCTCAATTTTTAATATACTTAGAGATTTTGCATAAATATTTTAATGTTTGAGGATTTAACAAATAAGTTCGAGTCCGTTCTGAAAAAGATACGGGGTCAGGGGAAAATAACCGAAAAGAATATCGAAGAATCTCTTCGTGAAGTCAGAAGGATTTTATTCGATGCTGACGTTAATTATAAGGTAGTTTCAAAATTTATTAATGACGTTAAAGTTAAATCTTTAGGACAAAATGTTCTCAACAGTATAACTCCCGGACACCTCGTCGTTAAAATTATTAACGATGAGCTTATTTCCCTTATGGGTTCGGAAAAATCTGATGTAAAATTTTCAAACTCTATTCCGTCTGTTATAATGCTCGTGGGACTTCAGGGTTCCGGCAAAACAACTTTATCGGCGAAAATCGCCGGATTTCTCAAATCCAAAGGCAGAAGCCCTGTTCTTGCCGCATGTGATATATACCGCCCTGCCGCAATTGAACAGTTAAAAGTTCTCGGAAAAGAAATAAATATACCTGTTTTTTCCGCAGAGAATGAAAAGAATGCAGTTAAAATCGCCGAACAGGCGGCAGATTATGCGAGAAAAAACGCGAAAGATACACTTATTATTGATACTGCCGGACGGCTTGCAATTGATGAAGTTATGATGAATGAAGTTTCGGCTCTGAAAAAAGCGATGAATCCTGCTGAGATTATTTTCGTCGTGGATTCGATGACGGGACAGGACGCAGTAAATACGGCAAAAACTTTCCACGATAAACTCGATTTTGACAGCATCGCTCTGACTAAACTTGACGGTGATACAAAAGGCGGTGCGGCTTTATCTATCAGAGCTGTTGTTGATAAACCAATAAAATTTGTAAGCGTTGGTGAAAAGCTTGACGCACTTGAACAGTTTTTCCCGGACAGAATGGCTTCAAGAATTCTGGGTATGGGGGACATTGTTTCATTGGTCGAGAAAGCTCAGGAAAATTTTGACTTATCGGAATCGGAAAAACTTGAAGAAAAGCTAAGGAAAAATAAGTTTGATTTTAACGATTTCCTCGATCAGTTAAAACAGGTGAAAAAAATGGGGTCAATCTCGAATCTTGTATCAATGATTCCTGGAGCAAGTTCGGCGCTGAAAGACAAAGAAATTGATGAGAAAGTATTTACAAAACTCGAAGCAATAATTCTCTCGATGACTCCCCTTGAGCGTGAAACTCCGAATGTATTGAACGGTATGCGAAGAAGGCGGATTGCAAACGGCAGCGGAACATCAATTCAGGAAGTTAATAAACTGATAAAACAGTTTGACGATATGAAGAAAATGATGAGATCATTCAGCCACGGAAAGTTAAGAAACCTCATGAAAGGATTAAACCTTCCGCCCGGCATGGCAAAAGGTCTTAAACTTAACTAAATTAATTTTTGTATCGCTTTTTTAAATAATTTAAATTAATATAAAAAATATAATAATAAGTACGGAAAGGAGTAACACAAGAATTGGTCAAACTCAGACTTAAAAGAATGGGTAAAAAAAATATTCCGATTTATAAGATAGTTGCTGCCGATGCCAGATCCCCGAGGGACGGAAGGTTTATCGAAGCAGTCGGATTTTATAATCCCCATACCGAGCCCATGACTATTGAACTACAGGAAGAGAGAATTCTATACTGGCTGAAAAACGGCGCACAGCCGACAGCTACAGTCAGGAGTCTCTTTAAGCGGGAAGGTTTACTCATGAAAATTCGTCTTATAAAAGCTAAAGTCACGGACGAGAGATTAAGCACGGAAATGCAAAAATTTGTTGATTCTAAGAGCACTAAGGCAGACGCAGATAAAGCAAGAAAGCTCAGACAAAAGCAGAACAAAGACAAAAAGAAAGAAGAAAAGAAAGAAGAATCTAAAGCCTGAGATTTGGTTTAAGGCTTTAATGGATTTTTCTTCTACATCTAAATTAATACGGGGGGAATCCGCAATGAAGGAATTTATTGAGTACATTGCTAAGAATTTAGTTGACAAGCCGGATAAGGTGAGTGTCGAAGAAACCTCTGGCGACGGAGTCGTTAAATACAGGTTATTTGTTGATGACACCGAAATCGGAAAAGTAATCGGCAAGAAAGGCAAGACGGCGAAGTCTATAAGAACACTGCTCACCGCAGTCAGTGCTAAAAACGGTAGGAAAGTGTTTCTGGATATTCCGGATAAGTACGTAAAAGTAGCTGTTGATTGAAGGGTTCGGACAGTTTAATTTTTATCGGCAGAATTACAAAGACCACCGGAATTGACGGCAGTTTAAAAGTCAGTTCGGTTACAGATTTTCCCGATAGATTTAAGACTGTAAGAACGGTTAAGCTGGTAAATTCCGGGAACTTTCTTTTAAAACACAGGATTACGGGTTCCGAAGAGTTCGTTATACAAAAAGCCGATTTACTCACGGGGTATGTGCGGTTGAAGTTTGACGGATATAACTCGATTGAGGAAGCTGAAACACTCAGAGGTTGTTATATAGGAATTGATGAAAAGGATCGTATCGTATTACCGGATGATAAGTATTATTATTACGAACTGTATGGTTGTGATTTTTTTGATGGCAGTAAGTTAGTCGGGAAAGTTATTTCAATTGAAGATTTCGGAAGCGGCGACCTGTTGAAAATAGCTGCAACAGACGGCAAAGAAATTCTGATTCCGTTCCGTAAAGAGTTTATTACCGGTGTAGATATTAAAAATAAACGGATTAACGCTAAGCTTATAGACGGATTCACGGAGAATACTGATGAGGTTTGATATTATCAGCGCGAATCCTAAGATAACAGAGAGTTCTTTAACAAACGGATTAATTTCACGCGCAGTGAAAAAGGGTTTGGTTGACATCGAAGTTCACCACCTCAGGGATTATGCCGAAGGCAAATACCGGCAGATAGATGACATCCCCTACGGAGGAGGAAGCGGAATGATTTTAAAACCTGAGCCGATTTTCAGATGCGTTGAAAAATTAAAATCCTGCAGGGAATATGATGAAATTATTTTTTTTTCGCCGCAGGGCGTTAAGCTGACTCAAAAGTTTGCTAACGATATTTCTCTTAAAAATAATTTCATTCTGATTTGCGGGCATTATAAAGGAATTGATGAGCGCGTGATTAAAAAACTTGTAACAATGGAAATATCTATAGGCGACTATGTAATTTCCTGCGGAGATATTGCGGCTCTGGTTTTTATTGATGCGGTTTCGAGACTGATACCGGGAACTCTTACGGACGGAGAATCCGCTATTACTGATTCTTTTCAGGTTGAAACAGGATTCGATCCTCCGCAATATACAAGACCGGATAAATATTCCGGAATGAAGGTGCCGGCTGTTTTATTATCGGGGAATCACGCGGAAATTAGTAAATGGCGGGAAAAGAAAGCCCGCTCGAAATTCAGGAAAATAAAAAAATTAAACAAACATTAACATAAGAACGACCAGTTAACAGGAGAATTAAGACAATGGATAAAATCAATTTAGTCACGGCAGGACAGTTAAGAACTGATTTGCCAAAATTTAATGTCGGCGATACTATCTCAGTTTCTGTGAAAGTTATCGAAGGCGATAAAGAAAGAATTCAGCAGTTCAAAGGTATCGTTATGGGTATCAAAGGAAGCGGAATAAGCAAGACATTCAGAGTTCGCAAAATATCGAACGGCGTCGGAGTTGAGAGAATATTTCCGATTCATTCGCCTAAAATTGCGAAAATTGATATTCTGAAAGAAGGCAGTATCAGGCGCGCTAAGCTCTATTATCTGAGACAACTGACAGGTAAAGCGGCAACAAAGATTAAAGAAAAGAAGAAAAAAGTTTTAGAGCCGGTTCTGAAGGATGTTGTTTCTCCCGTACCTGTTTTAACCGAAACACATCAGACTGAAGCACCGCAGACTGAAATACAAGCTGAAACGAAGTAGCACTTTCTTTAAATCAGCCGGGATTATTTCCGGCTGATTTTTACTTTAATAATACCGGAATTGCCGTCAAAGAAAATTTTCATCTCAGTAGCAGGAAACATCGGTTCAGGGAAATCGTCTTTAACCAGATTACTCGCTGACAGGTTCGACTGGGTACCGTATTTTGAATCAGTCAGTGATAATCCGTATTTAAAAGATTTTTACGGGGATATGAACCGATGGTCTTTTAATTTACAGATATATTTTCTCGCGCACCGGTTCAGTATTCACAAAGAAATTACCGATAAGCAAAAATCGGTTATACAGGACAGAAGCATTTATGAAGATGTTGAAATCTTCGCTAAAAATCTTCATAAATTGAATAAGATGGAAGACAGGGATTATTCAACATATACAAATCTGTTCGCCGAAATGACACACTATCTTAAACCTCCCGACCTTCTCGTATATCTTAAAGCTGATATTCCCACACTGCAGAGGCAAATACTGAAACGCGGAAGAGATTTCGAGAAAAATATTGACATGAATTATCTGAAAGAGCTGAATGACAGTTATGAAGAATGGATAGCGAATTATAAGTTCGGAAAAGTGATTACAATAGAGACCGATAACCTCGATTTTGTGCATTCGGAAACCGACCTGAATAACATAATTCAGGAGGTGGAGAGAACTCTCCTGATAGACCTCAGACTGTTTACCTGATTTTACTCGGCGTAGGTATTTTGTATTTTCCCATTAATTTATAAAGATGGCTTCTCTGAATTTTCAATGCCTCTGCTGTTTGTGAAATATTATACTTATAGTCATTCAGCATCTTCAGAAGAAATAATTTCTCCGATTCATTCTGAAAATCGTTGAGTGATAAATCTTTATTCATCAGGTCAGTTAACTCCTTACTCTGTCTCGAACCCGGCAGGTCAATATCTTCATCCTCTATAATGTCATTATCAACGGAAAATATTACCCTTTCAATAAGATTGCGGAGTTCCCTCACATTTCCGGGCAATCGGAGTGATTTCAGCCTCTGAACAGCGAGCATTGAAAATATTCGGCGTTTTAAACCATAAATCCTGCATATCTCGCCGGTAAAATAATCAATCAGTTCATCAACATCCCCTATTCTTTGCCTTAAAGGAACAATATCAATTCGTAATACATTTATGCGATGATACAGGTCTTCTCTGAATCTCCCTTCTTTTATCTCCGATTCAAGGTCGTTGTTCGTGGAAAAAATAAATCTTATATCGGTTTTTATTTCGTTAGTTTGTCCTACCCTTACAAACCTTCCCTCTTCGATGACCTTTAAAATCTTCGACTGGACTTCAAAAGAAAGGTTGCTTATTTCATCAAAAAGCAGTGTTCCGCCCTCTGCCTCCGTGAGTTTACCTTTTATGCGCAGATTCCTGCCGTCGTGCAAACCAAAAAGTTCGTCGTCGGATTTATTATCGGTGAGCGTTGCGCAGTTGATTATAACAAAAGGTTTCTCGGAGCGCAGAGACTGCAAATGCACCTGATGAGCCACAAGCATCTTACCTGTGCCGCTTTCTCCCGTTATAAGAACATTCAAATCGAGATTTGCATAACGTGTAATAAGATTTTTCACATCCGTTATCTCTTTGCTGGTGCCGATAATCCTGTTCGTTTCTATTAATTCGTTTTTAAGCCTGTGCAGTTCTTCTTTCGATTGTTTATGCTGTACGGCATTCTTTAACGTAAGCAATAATTCCGATATATCGGGAAGGGGTTTCTCAAGAAAAAAATATGCTCCTTTTTTTGTTGATTCAACGGCTGTTTCTATATTTCCGTGTCCCGAAATCATTATCACAACAAGGTCGGGATTAATAGCGATAATTCTTTCAAGCACTTCAAGCCCGTCCATTCTCGGCATTTTAATATCAAGAAGCACCAGGTCGTAATTATTTTCCTTAACCAGGTCAATAGCGGTAAATCCCTCGGAGCACGTCTCAACTTCATATCCTGCATGACCGAGTATCAGCGACAGGGTCTCCAATATTGATTGTTCATCATCAACGATAAGTATTCTATTCATAATTAAGATTTTTTGATTTCAACAATTGTAACTCCGGATTCTCCTTCATTCCAGTTACCCAGCCTGAATGATATCACGAGTTTGTTTTTCTTCAATAATTTGTGCACTTCCGACCTTAATCTGCCCGTACCTTTACCGTGAACGATTTCTAACTCGGTAAAGGAGTTAATGTGAGCGTCGTAAATAAATTTTTCGAGTAAATCGTGTATTCCGTCCGTATATTGACCCCTTATATCAAGCCGGGTTTGCGCCGGATCTTTTAAAACAACGCTGTAACTATCTTCGGTTTCTTCCTTATATTTTCCACCGTGTATTTTCAGCAAATCATGAGTTTTTATTTTCAATGTAATTCCGTTCGAGACTACAAGCGCCGTATCCGTTTTAAGTTCAGTGATTTTTCCTTTTGAATTTGTATTTTTCACACTGACTAAATCACCTATCTCAAATATTTCTGAAGCTGTATCTTCTGTAATTTCTGTTTTTTCGGTCAATTTTGCAACTGCTTTATTATAATCGTCTTTTATTCGTCCGGCATTGAATTTTTGGTTTTCTCTTATCTCTTTAATCGTTTTTTCGATAAGCTTTCTGCCGTTTTCGAGTATTCTTTCAGCTGAGCTCTTTGCCTCATTAATTATTAATTTTTCGTTTCGCTTGATTTCCGCAGCTTTGGAATCATATTCGGATATAAGTCTGTTAAGCCGCGCGTTTTCTTTGTTATTATCGTTTGTTAAAGAGAGATAATCTTGTTTGACTTTATTAAGTTCTGCAATAAGTACTTCAAGATTATATGATTCATCGCTCAGCATTGAACGCGCAAATTTAAGAATATTTTCGGGAAATTCAAATTTACCGGCAATTTCAAATGTAAAACTCTGACCGGGAACACCCGATACAAACCTGAACGTGGGATTGATATGCTCAATGTCAAATTCCAGAGAAGCATTCATAAATCCCGGAGTGTTATAAGCGAAACTTTTCAAATCCCCTATATGAGTCGTTACGACGGTTATATATTTCCTGTCGTTGAAATGCTTCAGTATTGATGCGGCAAGAACAGACCCGAATTTCGGATCGGTTCCGCTGCAAATCTCATCAATTAAAATCAGCGATAACCCGGCAGCGCTTTTCTCTATTTCCCTTATTCCTTTCAGATGCGAGCTGAACGAACTGAGATCGTTTTCAATTGACTGTTCATCTCCGATATTTACAAACAGGTTTTCAAAAACCTTCAATTCAGAGAGAGGCGAAGCGGGAATCATCAACCCTGACTGAAACATCAGTTGTAAAAGTCCTATGGTTTTCAGAGCAACTGTCTTTCCCCCGGCGTTCGGACCCGTAATAATAACCGTATTTTTTCCTTTTTCAAGCAGGAAATCCAGAGGGATAACCTGACTGCATCCTTTGGATTTCAGTAGCACCGGATGATATGCATCGGCAAGATGAAAAGCCTCATCCGATATTACCGGTACAAATGCATTCAATTCAATAGCATATAATGCCTTCGAATGCAGGAAATCAATTTCACCCATTATATCGCAGGATTCGGAAATCTGAAAATAAAATTCGGATATTTGCTCCGAGAGCAATATCAGAATTTTCTCAATTTCCCTGTTTTCCCTGAATTGCAGTTCGGTGATGTCATTGTTGATTTCTATAGTCTCGGACGGCTCAATAAAAACCGTCGCTCCCGACGATGATGCGCTGTGAATAATTCCCGATACTTTACGCTTATTTTCGACTTTGACGGGAATTACTGACCTTCCGTCCCGCATAGTGATAATTTCTTCTCTTGATAAATCCTGCTGTGTAACATTCCTGAGTATCTTCCCCAGCATTTTTCTCAGTAATTCCCTTTTTTCAATGAGAGTTTTCCTGATTTTTCTGAGTTCAGGCGAAGCCGAATCTTTTACTTCACCTTCACTGCTGATTGTTGAATCAATTTTATTTTCAAGTATCCTGTCGGAAAATAATTTTCCAGATATACTGATTATTACATTGATCTCCGGATGTTCGTCCCCGGCACTTCTCAGGAAAGAATTAATTCTTCTCGACGTCCTGAGAAATTCCAGTATCCAGAGATATTTTTCCGCAGATACATGATTCCCCGGTATGCGTATTTTCTCAAGGATATCGCGTATGTCTTTTATACCTGAAAAATCAATTACGCCGTCCCTCTCAATAAGCCCTTTTAAAACCGATACTTTAGTCAGTTCGTTAATCAGGCTGTCTCTGTCGGTAAAGAAATCCGGTGAACTGCATTTTTCAACTCCTAACTGAGAGCAGCAGTGACCGGACAAAGAAAGCAGTATTTTGTCAAATTCAAGCTTGCGGTATAATTCTGGAATATTCAAATCATTCAGGCGTTATCATTTTGTTTTTAAGGAATCGGAATAAAAGAACTTTGTAAGCTCATAAAAATCTTTTTTTGAAAAAGGCAGAATTGATTTAACAGCATTATAAGTGTTCGGGGCAAAGCTGATAACGGGAGCATAGAAAAGGGATTTTTTAATCTGACTTTCCGGAATAAAGAAAGATGTTCCGGCTATAATGAATATGATACTTAAAAACAGAGCCCCTTTTAATCCGCCAAAAAAAAATCCCCCTATTTTATTAAGAGTCTCGGTAACAAAACCGGTTTTCGAAATTTTATCCGCTAAAAAAAGTCCGATTAAATAAAATAACAGGATTATTAAAATAAAAGAAATCGGATCGAGAATCCGTACATCTTTAATAACTGTTCCGAGTACTACAGATACACCGGTATGAAATTTTACAGCTGTGATTAGTCCTGCGATTATTGATATCAGTGTGAAAACTGATTTTATCAAGCCTCTTTTAAGACCGAATAAGGCGGGTATAAGAATAACAATTAATATTATAACGTCTAACGTATTCAATTACTAACTTGCCAGACGGCTTTTTACAATCTCCTGTATTAATTTTCCGTCAAGTTTTCCTTTTAGTTCTTTCATCACAGCGCCCATTACTTTCCCGATATCACTTATTGACGTAACGCCCGAAGAAGATATTATAGAATCAATAATCATTTCGGCTTCCTCGCGCGGCATTTGTTTCGGCAGGTACTCGTTTATTATATCAAGCTGTTTCTTTTCTTTTTCCGCAAGCTCAGGCCTGCCTGCGCTTTCAAATATTTCCAAAGATTCCTTTCGCATTTTCGCCTGCCTCATCAGCAACTGTATTTCCTCTTCCGCGTTCATTTCCCTGTTCATACCCGATTTATCCATTTTCAGAATCTCAGCCCTGATGCTCCTGAGGGTTTCCGTACGGAAAGCATCGCGCAATTTCATCGCATTTGTAAGGTCTTCTGTGATTTTATCTTTAAGGCTCATATATTAAATTTCTCTCTTTTTTATACTGTTCCCGTTAAACCTGATAATAACGGTTAATTTATAAACCCATATCAAATCGCGTTATTTGTACGATATATTTTGACTTGGGATATTCGTCTTTTAAAGCTTTTATCGCCTTCTTTAAATTATCAGCGTCTTTAGCGTAATAATAGTTTCGTACAGCATAAAACAAATATTCATCGTTATTAGGAACAAGTTTGCTTATTTTCGAAGCCTTTTCAAAATATACGGCGGCATTTACAAAATCATTTTTAGCTTCATATACCGAAGCTGTACCGGCTAAAGAAGCTGTTTTAAAAAGCTCGTTACCGCCCGAATAATCTTTGTAGTATTTTTCGGCGTTATTAAAATCCCTGAGATTAAAATAGCAATTAGCCAGCATTATTTTCGCTGTTTGTCCGCTTTCCGTGGAGCCGTAATTATCTACTATAAAAAGTAAGCCTTTAGATGTACCGAGGGAATCTCCCGATATAGACTGCTGATATAAATCCATCGAATAAACCTGCTTTACTTTTGATAATTCAAGCGCTGCGGCTTCGGAATTTGAACTTTGATTGCGGAAATAAACAAACGCTACAACAATTAAAAGAATTACTACCGTCAGAGCAGTATATACTCTGTTTTTATTGTTCTGGTAATATTCGGTGGTTTTATAATACTTCTCTATTAACTTCTCTTCTGTACTTACCTTACCGGATTTATGTAAAGATTTTCCTAATTTTGCCATTTATCAATATTTAAATAATGAAATATAACTGTGAATTTATATAATTATCGGTTTTAAATAAAGTCATTCTGTATATTCATTTTGCTAACCGGGAATATCATTACGGTATGATGCGTCATCAATTTTTGGAAATTTTATTTCATTTCATATTAGATTATTTTTAAATACCTTAATTAATACCTGCTCAGAAGAAATATCAGCAACAAGGTATCTGTTAACATATTGATATTTATAAGGGTTATATTAATTCTTCGGTACAGGTAACAGAATTTATTATTGACATTCAAGAATTCATATAAATTAAACCATAAACATTATGCAAAAAAAACTCCTTGAAGTATTAGGTAAAGAAAATGAATATTTATTACAGCATACATGCACGACAATTTCCAAAGAAAATCTTTACCTTCCCGGACCTGATTTCATCGACCGTGTCTGGAAAGATTCGGACAGGACTCCGAATGTACTCAGAAACATGCAGAGTATTTTCTCTGCCGGAAGACTCGGCGGCTCGGGTTACCTGTCCATACTTCCCGTGGATCAGGGTATTGAACATTCAGCCGGAGCTTCGTTTTCACCGGAGCCGATTTATTTCGATCCGGCGAATATAGTTAAACTTGCCATTGAAGGCGGATGCAATGCAGTCGCTTCCACACTCGGAGTACTCGGCTCCGTATCAAGGAAATTCGCTCATAAAATTCCTTTCATACTTAAAATTAATCACAACGAATTTCTTTCATATCCTAATAAATATGACCAGATAATGTTTGCCGGTATTGACCAGGCTTTTGATATGGGAGCAGTTGCAGTAGGCGCTACGATATATTTCGGCTCCGATGAATCTGCAAGACAAATACAGGAAGTATCGGAAGCATTCCAGTACGCACATGACCTTGGAATGGTAACAATTTTATGGTGTTACCTCAGAAATTCCGCTTTTACAGTCAAAGGAGATAAGGATTATCATGTTTCAGCCGACCTGACCGGACAGGCAAACCATCTGGGCGTCACAATCGAAGCTGATATAATTAAACAAAAACTTCCCGAAAATAACGGCGGATATAATGCTTTGAAGTTCGGAAAGACTTCAAAATTAGTTTATGAAAAACTAACAACAGATAATCCGATTGACCTGACCAGATATCAGATTGCTAATAACTATATGGGAAGAGCCGGTTTAATTAATTCAGGCGGAGCTTCCACCGGCAAGGGTGATTCGGATCTGCAGGAAGCAGTTAAAACAGCCGTAATTAACAAAAGAGCGGGGGGAATGGGGCTTATTTCCGGACGCAAAGCATTCCAAAAACCGATGAAAGACGGCGTCTTGTTATTAAATACGATACAGGATGTTTATCTTGACAATGAAGTTACTATAGCGTAAATATTTCACCAAATTAAACAATAGATTTATGTTCAAACCAAAAAAAATGGCAGATAAGAAACACAAAAAGAAAAAGGCAAATGCCAAAGCTAAAGTAAAAGCAAGCCTGGCGAAAAAGAAGAAATAAAATAATTATTTTCAGGTAATAATAATCTCGTCTCATTCCTGCAGATTACCTGCAGGAATGAGTATCAACAGACAAATGAAGAAACTCAGCATGATCGTTTTTCTGATTTTTACTGCCGCGTTTACTCCTATC
Organism: Ignavibacteriota bacterium; assembly: GCA_026390755.1. Classification (GTDB taxonomy): domain Bacteria; phylum Bacteroidota; class Ignavibacteria; order Tepidaquicellales; family Tepidaquicellaceae; genus JAPLFI01. Next base: position 10,980 of record JAPLFI010000171.1, on the reverse strand, counting down.
GCCGCTAAGTTTACGGTCGCAGAAATTTCTCCGATAAGCCTCGCCTTTTTACGATTCGGAATCGCCGCCGTTCTTTTATCAGCGCTGTTTCTCTACAAGAAATTATCATTTAAAATCGAAAAAAAAGACTACAGGATTTTTATTATACTCGGAGCTCTTGTTATTCCCGTGAATCAGTTATTCTTTCTGAACGGTGTAAATCTTTCTTATGCTTCGCATTCCGGCGTTATTTATTCATGCACTCCGTTGTTTGCATATTTGCTTTCGATAAAGATAAAACACGAGCACTTTTCGGTCCACAGGCTTTTTCCAATTATTCTCTCGATTGCCGGTATAGTCGTGATATTCTATGAAAGCATCATAAAAACAAGTGCGGATAAATCAACGGTTCTGTGGGGAGATTTACTTCTTGTAGGCGCAGTCGCTTCATGGGCGGCTTATATTACGTTAAGCCGTGATATGGTTCATAAATACGGAGCGCTGAAATCATCAACAATATCGTTTGCGATTGGATTACTGATGTATGTACCCTTTTTTCTTTATGATCTGCCGAACCTCACTTTCAGCCGTCTGACAATGTCCGGTATTATCGGATTTGTTCATCTTTCCGTTATCGTCGCCTTTGCGGGGTATTTTGTTTTTACATACGCTACAAAATACATAAGTGTTACTACGCTGACCACATCCACCAATATATCCCCTGTTATTACAATTCTGTTTTCATGGGTTTTATTAAAAGAAGAATTATCTTATTTTTTTATCGCAGGCGCAGTTATAACATTTACCGGCGTATTTTTGTCGCAAATTAAAAACGGTGTTTTTCAATATACTTTAAGCAATAATGGAAACAGCAAAGTTCAGTTCTAAAAAACTAAGAGTAGCGGGCATATCACTGCTGGCGGCATTTTTTATTGTCGGTATTAAACTGCTCGCAACGTTATTAAGCGGAAGCGTCGGTGTATTATCCGAATTGTTTCATTCATCAACTGACCTTATAGCTACCGTCGCCACAATACTTTCAATACGATATTCAACAAGACCTCCGGATAAGGAACACCATTACGGACACGAAAAAATTGAGAGTTTTTCCGCGCTGTTTCAGGTCTTTATTCTGGTAATAATGTGCGCATGGCTGATATACGAGTCAGTAAACAGGATATTTCATCCTGTTCAGGTTCATATTGATGTACTGACTTTTTCGGTTATTATAATCTGTATTGCAGTTGATTATTCACGCTCGAGGGCTCTTATGAAAGTTGCAAAAGAAACACACTCTCAGGCGCTTGAAGCTGACGCTCTGCATTTTTCTTCGGATATACTCAGTTCTATTGTAGTTCTTATCGGTATGGTCTTTACTTATTTCAATATTTTTCCTCTTGCCGACCCACTAAGCGCTATAGTTGTTTCCTTCATAATAATAATGACAACTCTCGGCTTATCAAAAAAAGCAATTGATTCACTGCTCGACCGTGTGCCGAAGGGAATACAAGAGGATATATCGCTCCGAGTATCGGCAATAAATGGGATTGAAGGGATTAAATCTTTACGGATTCGCGGCTCCGGTTCGAAAACATTTATTGACATGATTATACTGATAGGACGAACCAAACTCTTTTCGGAGTCGCATGGTATTATGGACACAGTCGAAAAAACCATCAAGGATATTGTTCCGGAAGCCGATATTGTTATACACTCCGAACCGGTAGAATCTGACAGCGAAACGATTAATGATAAAATAAAAATGGCAGTAACAGAAGAAGGATATAAGTGCCATGATATTTTCTCTCACAGAATTAATAACGAGATATTTACTGAACTTCACGTTGAAATCGAAAACACGAACGATCTTGTAAAAGCCCACAGTAATGTAAATTATCTTGAATCCAAGATTAAGGAAAAAATACCCGTTATCACTAATGTGAAAATACACCTTGATGAACCAAGTGAAATCCTGTATGACACACTGGACGTTACAGAACAATCCAAAGAATTAATCAGGATTCTGAAAAACATTCTCGACGCTGAGAGTAAAATCACATCTTACCGCGACATCAGAGTTATTAAAACCGGCGGCAACGTGCGGGTTTCTCTTAACTGCGCTTTCGGGACTGATTATTCTTTTGAAGAAGTACATGAAACGGTCACTATACTCGAAAGCAGGATTTATATTACGCTTAAAGAATTATTTCCGAATATGGCAAACATAATAATTCACGCAGAACCTTCTTAATTAAATTAAATAATATGGAAATAAAGGCGGCGATTATAGGATGCGGTCACCTCGGCAGACTGCACGTTAAAAATATAAAAGAACTTGAAAAGGAATTCGGATACATTAAACTGGCGGGTGTATTTGATATTGATATTGACAAGGCTTCCGGATTAGCCCGCGAATATTCTACCGTAGCATACAGTTCGGTTGATGAGCTTTTGAATAATACTGATGCGGCTTTGATAGTTACGCCGACGCCGACTCACTATGATATTGCATTAAAAGCACTGCAAAACCGGGTTCATACTTTCATCGAAAAACCCGTAACGGACTCGCTTGAGAATGCTAAAAAACTGCTTGAATTGTCGGGCGATTTGATTGTTCAGGTCGGACATATCGAGCGGTTCAATCCCGCACTTCTCGCCCTCGATGCATACGAACTTAAGCCGTTATTTATTGAAACGCACCGGCTCTCTCAGTTTAATCCGAGAGGAGCCGATGTCTCCGTTATTCATGACCTGATGATACATGATATTGACATAATTTTAAACCTCGTTAAATCCCCCGTTAAAAACATCAGTGCAAACGGTGTTGGTGTGTTAACAGGAAATATTGATATCGCCAATGCGAGAATTTCATTTGAAAACGGATGTGTTGCAAATATTACCGCTTCAAGAATTTCTCAGAAACAAATGCGGAAAATGAGGATTTTCCAGAAGAGCGCTTATATCTCTGTGGATTTCCTTAAAAGTTCCTCCGAAGTAATCAGAATAAACGATGCAGATTTTGATACCGGTTCACTGATGGCAATTCCTGTGGAATTCGACGAAAAGAAATATAAAATTACATTTGAACAGCCAAGATGCAACGATACAAATGCGATGAAATACGAGCAAAAATTATTCTTCGACTGCATATTGAATAATAAACAGCCTGTAGTGACACTTAAAAACGGAATTGACGCTCTTGAAGTAGCCTCGGAGATAATGCGCGAAATTGATGATTCAATCGTAAATATCGGGAATAAATAAAATATTCTATGGCATTTAATATATTGAATAATCCGGCTGTCAGACTGATATCCGAGTACGCAAAAAAAAATAAAACCGAAGTATATTTGGTGGGGGGCTATGTCAGGGATGTTCTTCTCGGATATAAATCCGATGATATTGATATTATGGTCACCGGAGACGCAACAGAGTTTGCCGAATCTTTCGCGTCTGAATCAGGCACTGAATTATCGGCGGTTTACAAAAATTTCGGGACTGCCCTTTTGAATTACCTGGGATATAAAATTGAGTTTACTTCTGCGCGTAAAGAAAGTTACACAAGAGGTTCGCGCAAACCGAGAATAACTCTTGCAAATCTTGAAGAAGATCTCTCAAGGAGGGATTTTACGATTAACGCAATGGCAATTAATCTCGATAAGCCGGAAGTACTGATTGATTTATTCGACGGGAAAAAGGATTTAAATGATAAAATTATACGTACTCCGCTTGCTCCTGATAAGACTTTTTTTGACGACCCGCTGAGAATATTAAGGGCTGTTCGCTTTGCCTCACGCTTCAACTTCGCGATTGATCATGAAACACTTCGCGGAATAGAAACCAACAGAGACAGATTGAAAGAAGATTCAGTAGTTTCGCAGGAGAGAATTACAAAAGAGTTTCTTATGATATTATCTTCTCCGAAACCATCTATAGGGCTTAATTTACTCTACCTGAGCGGAGTGCTGGAAATAATTTTCCCCGATGCCGCGAAAATGGCAGGGATTGAACAAAGGCAGGATTATCACCATAAGGATGTACTCTATCATACATTTGAAGTTATTGACAATGTGGCGGCAAAAAGCGATAACGTATGGCTGAGGCTTGCCGCATTACTGCACGATATTGCAAAACCCAAGACGAAAAAGTTTGTAGAAGGCACAGGCTGGACATTCCACGGTCATGAAGAACTCGGCGCCGGAATGACTAAAACATTTTTCAACAGTTTCAAACTGCCTTTACAGCATTTGCCTTATGTGAAGAAACTCGTGAGGCTTCATTTAAGACCCGCCGCACTTGCCAAAGATGAAGTTACAGATTCGGCAATAAGACGCCTTGCCGCCGAGGCGGGAGAAGAGCTTGAAGACCTTTTTTTGTTATGCCGAGCTGATATCACTTCAAAGAACATGCAGAAAGTACGAAAGTACCTTGATAACTTCGACAGCGTTGAAAAAAAGATACTTGAAGTGCAGGAAAAAGACAATTTAAGGAACTTCCAGTCCCCTGTCCGCGGCGAAGAGATTATGGAGATATGCTCGATTCCGCCTTGTAAAAAAGTCGGAATAATAAAGAAACAAATAGAAGAGGCAATTCTCGACGGAATAATAAAAAATGATTATGACGCCGCGCTCGAGTACCTTTACAGGATTAAAGATGATATTTTAGCTTTGCCTGATTGAGATTTCTCTTATTAAGCCCGTACCTACTGCGGCGCAGACGTCTGCTCAGATTACATAATCTTCTTAAACAAGCCAAGAATACCCTGCTTCCATGCTATTCTGTGCGTTACACCCGTTCCCTGCTGAATTGTGTGCTTATTATCCAGATACCACTGATATGAGCGAATCAGCGCATCCGAATTTGAAAATTTCGGATTCCATCCCAGAACCTTCTGCGCCTTATCAATTGATACGAATGAATCAGTATCGGCAGTGCCGTAAATCCATTTATACAGAGGCGAGAGGTTCAGCATTTCGAAGAAACTCAAAGCTGACTTGACGAGCCATGCAGGAGTACCCATGACACGCGAGCCGGTTTTAGCGTAATCGCACATTGCGCCTACATCTTCCCTGACTGTCCCGAATTCCTTAGCTCCTACATTGAAAACATCGTTAATTCTGTTAACGGGTAAGGTTGCCGCGAGGTTAATAGCATCAACAAGGTCATCCACTTCAAAAAGCTGATACCGGTTATTTCCGTTACCGATAATAGGAATTTTCACGCCGGATTCAACCCAGTCGTATAAAATCTGAAATACGCCGAGCCGCGCAGTACCGATAAAACTTTTCGGGCGCAGTATACATACTTTAAGACCTTTAGCGCGAAACTGCTCGCAAATTTCCTCAGCCATTATTTTGCTTTTTCCGTAAGCGCCGACGCCGATTCTCGGATGCGTTTCAAATAAAGGATGCTCTTTCGGGACTCCGTAAACCGAAGTGGATGAAATGAAAATCAATCTGCCGACGTTATTTTTCAGAGAACTTTCGCAAACATTCCGCATACCGTCAACATTTGTCTCGAAAATATCTTTCTTCTTCCACAGAGGAAGTGCCGCCGCACAGTGTATCACTGCATCGGCGCCTTTTGTGATTTCATCCATCTGTTTCGAGTCTCTTACATCACCGTAGATACAATTAATTTCTTTATTGTAATCATTCGCGGGAAACTCTGCTATATCGAAGAAAGTACTGTCTTTAAAATCAGTGATTTCTTTGATTTTTGTTGCTATATGATATCCGAGGAATCCGGCTCCTCCTGTAACGATTACTTTCATTATAAATCAATTATTTTATTCATAAATTATTCTGATAATACTACTAATTCTTTTTATATCAGACAGAAATTACCAACAATTATACTAATAATTTAATAATACTGCAACGCCTTTAAGAATTTCCGTATAAATGCGTTTGAATCACTTGCTATACGGACATTTGTCCTAATTGACTATGACTCGTTTTTAACACGATATCTGCCGGTGATATTCCCTGCTCATATAAACTAACTATTATTCCTTTGTGTGTTGGTAAACTTCCCTGGTCCAATACATAGCCCTTTAATTAATGCATTATAGTTTGACGTATGTATCTTAAATTTTTATTTGAATATCATAGTCAGAATAGTTATTTTTCCGAGAGTACAATTAAAACTTATATACCCGATAAAATAGAGGGCGGAAGAATAGTAGTTGACAGAATAATGGATGTTTTATAAGTTGTTTTTAAATATTCCCGGGGGTAGTTAAATATTTAGCCTCAGGCATAATCAGAACAGTCAATTAAAAGATATCGGTACAAGGGGTTTTTATTTTAATATTTTAAAGTTATAACAGATAATAATTATTAATAAAAAGGAGGATAATATTTTGAAATTATTAGTTGTTTGCTTTATTGCATTCGCATTTCTTTTTACGGCGTGTTCAAAGAAAGAGGAGCAATCCAAAACTGATAACAAAACCGGGAAGAAAACCGAGACAAGTGCTCCCTCAGATGAAAATATTAAACAGGAGAAAAGACCATTAGACCTGTCCGGAAACGCCCTGGTACATCTTAACTACGACGCAATATTAAACAATACGGTCTATCAGAAGTATGAAGTGTTCTGGAAAGGAGATATGCTTAAGGAAATCGGGAATCTGATAGAGGAAAAAGCCATACTGACAAAATATTTCAACGGGAAATATGTATATCAGATTTATGAAAGCGCAGCTAAAACCTCAGCATGGAAGACAAGCCGGAATAAATTACTCATCGACGGTTTCATAGGAACGGTCATTTTCGGATTCAAAGATAAGAAGAGTGAATTTACGAAGTCAGGGACTGAAACAGTCGAAGGATATGAATGCGATGTTTACGAGATTCAAAGCAAAGAATTCAAGTGCTGGATTTATAAAGACGTATTACCGGTAAAATTTACAACAAAATGGAAAATTACTTATATATTAAAAAATGCCGATTCGGATACAAAGGAAACCGAAAACCTGTTTGTGCAGCCCGAAAAAGAATACGATGATATGGATAAACCAAGATTGCCCAAAACAAGAATCTGATAAACTATTTAGGGAAACAAATATGAAAAAAATATTTTTGGTGTTATTTATTATATATCCGGCACTGTTATTATCTCAGGAGGGAATTTATATTAAAAGCATTAAATTTTATCCTTCCCGAACGATTGATAACATTGACGAGAACTCGAGAGAATACAGCGAAATATTCAAAAGAAGCAGCACATGTCTTGTTAATTACGAAGTTGTAGTCGATGTCGAACAGAGAACGGATAAAGACAAGTTCATAAACATAAAAGCAACATTTTATAACACCAATTCCAAATTACTTGAAGGATGTGCTATTAATTATGACGTTGCGATTGACAAGTACAAAAACCTGATTAACAGCACAGGGTATTGCGGCTTTGAAGAGCCGGGATACTGGGAAACGGGTTCATACAGGGTTGATATTATTCTCAACGGCATTTCTTTGAAATCGGCGACATTCGAAATTAAAGAATAAAAGTCAGGTTAATTTAAAAATAGTGCCGGTTATGCGGGTTGAGTTATCATTCATTTTAACTTATACAAGACAAATTTTACCAAGAATAACATTTTTTTCTGCACCAGTTACGGACATTATGTTACACGGATTTCCAGAGATTGCTTCATTTGCCAGCACGGCAAAAAGTATTGCTTCCTTATTTTCGGCTGTGATACCATTATCATTTACGGTTAACACTTTTGCAATCAAAAATTCTTCTTTAATCCTGCGGAATAAAAGCGGATTTCTGGCTCCCCCGCCGCTTAAAATAATTTCATCACCAGTATTCAAAGCAGGAAGGTATGAGCTAATATTGTGAGCAATAGTAAATACGGTAAATTCTGTAACTGTTCTTAAAACATCCTTTTTACTTATACCGGAATCGAAATTCTGCACGGCACGAAAAATTTCTTCGCCGTAGTGTTCCCTTCCGGTTGACTTGGGAGGTTTTGATTTGTAATAATTATCTATACCTTTCAAATATTCCAGCAATGCAGAGTTTACAGAGCCGGATTTTGAAATTACCGCATCCTCATCGTATTTCTTATTGAAATACAATTTTGAAAAACCGTCAATGAGCATATTCCCCGGTCCCGTATCGAATGCAATGATATCATTTTCTTCACCCGACGCTCTTAAATATGTCAGATTCGCTATTCCGCCGATGTTAATAAGAATTCTGCTGATATCCGTTACAGAAAACATTATATAATCAAGATAAGGAACGAGCGGAGCACCGCTTCCGCTCACTGCAACATCGGCAACTCTGAAATCACCGACAGTAATAATCCCTGTCAAATTCGCTATTACCGACGGATCGCCGATCTGTAATGTCGAACGGTATCTGTATCCGGATGTGCTTTTGAATTCGGGTAAATGGTGTATGGTTTGTCCGTGCGACCCTATCAGGTCAATATCGGATTTACTTAATCCGTTGGTCTCAAGATATTTCATTATGCAATCGGCAATAAAATGACCCAGTAAAACATTCAAAGCGCAAATATCATCAACCCTCCCGGAGCCGACTGCCGAAGCTTTAAGCACCATTTCACGAATATCCAGGGGTATTTCAAATTCCTGATAATTATTAACCTGCAGCTCGGAGGAACGTCCCGAGCCATTAATATTAACGTGTACAACATCCAATGCATCAACAGAAGTACCTGATAAAACACCAATTACACTTCGGTTTTTCAGCTTTAAAAGTCTTTGTAATTTATTCATTATATCGTAAAATAACTTAATAAATTATTATATTCTATTCAGTTAGCTGTAACTTATAGTGTAAATTCGAGTATAAATAAATAGGCATAATATATTTTCCGGTATATTGCCAAAAGTCATTTTATTTGACGTTTATTTTATGGATTTTTCGGAAATTAATTTAAGAAGATGGAAGAATTTATAATCAGCGAAAAAAAGATTAATAACGTTGCGGTATTGCTCCTTGAGGGCTACCTTGACGCTCATACTTCCGGAGAGCTTGAGAAAGCGTTTGAAAGTCTGCTAACCAAGGAAAATCATAAAATTGTTGTGAATTTTGAAAAGCTTTCTTACATAAGCAGTGCCGGATTAGGAGTTTTCATGGCTTATATAGAAACCATGCGAAACAATTCCGGGGATATCAAGCTATGCGGAATGAGTGATAAAATTTACAACATATTCGATATGCTTGGTTTTCCGGTTCTTTTCGAGATCGTAAAGCTGGAAGAAGAAGCAATATCTAAGTTTTAATTAACGGCAAGCTTAAAATAGTTTTATACGACGTGGAAGAAAATGATAAAATATTGATAAAAAGTTCTACAAGTAATCTATCGCTTGTGAGAGGGTTCATTGAGCATAAAGCAAAAAGCCTGAATCTCGACCTTCTGACAACGAATCAGATTGTCATATCCGTTGACGAAGCCTGCACGAACATAATTAAACATACACATAAATTTAACGATAACCAGATTATCGAAATCGAAAGTTTTTTAACCGATAATAAGTTCATAATAATACTTAAATATAAAGGAGAGGCATTTGACCCTACAAAGAAGCAAAATCCTGATATGAACGAGTATTTCGCAAAATATAAAGTCGGCGGGCTCGGTATTCCCCTCATGAAAAAATCTATGGATAAAATAGAGTTTACACATACGAAACCCGACCTTAATTCACTCACATTAATCAAGGTTATATAGTATTACATTTCTTTTTATTTTCCTTTGACAGATATTTGCATATAATCTTATGACAGCTAATATTGATAAACAACTTGAGCTGAATTCGCTTATTGAATATTCACAGCTCATTAATACTAATCTCAATCAGGAGTTTATTCTCGGACATATACTGCTGAGCATAATGGGTAAGATGCTCATCACAAAAGGCATGGTGCTTACAAATGACAACAGAATTAACTCACCCGAGAACAGTTACATAATTAAAGCTTCAAAAGGCGTTGATAAAAAACTATCCGGTTTAAGTATTGTTACCGAATTCCCGAAAGAGCCGTATTTTGAATTATCCGCAATTGAAAATCCGTCTACGTTTTTAGCGGATAACGGATTCAACTTTTTTTTCAAGATTTACTTTATTAATAAGCTTGTCGGTATATTGTGCCTCGGGAATAAAATCAGCAGAAATTCAATTGATAAGAACGAATTTATTTTCATTGAAACAATGCTTAACATATCCGCCCCTGCTATCGAAAATTCGATGAAATTCGATGAAATCACACGTCTGAACAATAGTTTAAGTTCCCAGCTTCAACAGCTTAAATCGCTTTTTGAACTCAGCAAAGAATTTAATTCAAATTTTCAGGACAGGGAGAAAATTGTTAAATTGCTCAGATATTCGCTTCTGGGAAATTTCGGCGTAAAAGATCTGGTGATTTTCTCGAAATTCAGGTCAGAGGATTATTATATTATCCACAGTGAAAAAAATTTCGTATTAGATACAAAACTCTCCGAAGAGCTTGGCAGTATTAAGGAAGCCGAAATAATTGACAACTCAAACCTGTCCCCTCTTAGAAAGCTTCTTTTTGAAAATAACATTAATCTTCTGATTCCGATATCTTCAAATAACAAGGTTGAGACGATTGTATGTATAGGACATAAGCTTAACAAAACTGAATTTACGCTCAGCGACATACAATTTCTTGAATCTATCGTCAACCTTTCCGTTATTTCAATTGATAACTCACTGCTTTTCGATGAATATACGGAAAAACTGAAGATTGAAAATGAGCTCAATATCGCAAGGGAAATGCAGATAGCTTTGCTTCCGAAATCTCTTCCGGAAGCAAAGGGATATGATTTATATGCGGTAAATTACCCCGCTTCTCAGGTAGGCGGCGACTATTACGATATTATTAAACTTTCGGATTCTGAATTTGCATTTGTAATTGCAGATGTTTCGGGAAAAGGGACTCCGGCTTCTCTGCTGATGTCTAACATTCAATCGGCTGTTCACTCATACCTGAAGT
>JAPLFI010000357.1 GCA_026390755.1 Ignavibacteriota bacterium | reverse complement strand
GGGTCAGAACGAATTCCGTTTTATTACAATGAATGCAGGCAAGAATTCATTCGATACTGCAAAATATTCCGTTACGGTATCGAATGAACTGTTGGTGAAAGATTTATATAATTATCCCAATCCGATGAAAACGGAAACTACTTTTACTTTTAATCTTGCGGGCAGTAATATCCCGACCGATTGCAGAATTAAAATATTCTCCGTGGCAGGCAGAGTTGTGAAAACTTTAAAAATTCCTGCAGGTATAGGTTTTAATCAATACGCATGGGACGGACGCGACGAGGAAGGGGATTACATGGCAAATGGTGTTTATTTCTATAAAGTAATAATCGAAGGCGATAATCAAAAAGAAACCGCTCTGCAAAAACTGGCTATACTGAGATAGAATTTCATTATTTCTTTGCGAAGAAGAGCTTCGTAAAGAAGTGCCAAATCCGGTTTTCATTCCGATTACTTAAACATCGGAAGTATGAAATTCACCTGACGACTGAAACGGAAAATACATTTAAAAAAATTACACTTGACAATCAAATATATATTTCTTAGTTTTATATTAACCAATTGGTTAGTTAAAGTAAACGGTTTAATTAAATGGGTGAGAAATATAGCCTAAAATATACCAAAAACGATAGAAATTCAAATATGTCCAAAAAAAACACAGGGGCCTCAAGTATTGATTCAAAAAAAAGTTCTACTCTCGCAATAGACCGGAATACCGAAAAAAGAATTCTCGAAGCCGCTAAAAATGTATTTTATCGTAAGGGTCTATCCGGCGCGCGAATGCAGGAAATTGCCGATGCCGCCGGTATTAATAAAGCTATGCTTCATTATTATTACCGCACGAAAGATAAACTTTTTGATGCAGTCTTTCTTGAAGCCGCAAGTAAATTTTTTCCGAATGTAATTGAACTTTTCAACGTTGACCTGCCCTTTTTCGGGAAGATTGAATATTTCGTAGAGAATTATATCACGCTTATGCTTGAAAATCACCGTTTGCCAAGTTTTGTTCTCAACGAAATTCATCAGAATCCTGAAAGATTAGAGGGCTTGCTAAGAAATCACGCAATCGTAATTCCGGAACGCGCAATATTTGAATTCCAAAAGGCAATGATGGATGGGGTTATTAAACCGGTTGATCCAAGACAAATCGTTATTAATATGATAGCTTTGTGTATTTTTCCTGTTGCCGCGAGACCCGTTATTCAGATTTTGTTTTCACTGAATGACGAGCAATATTTTGAATTCATCGAAACAAGAAAAAAGGAAGTCTCTAAATTTATTATAAACTCTATAAAAGCAGTCTGAAATGAAAAGATATTTTTTGCATCTGTCACGCGGACGGAGTTTAATTAATCTGATGTTTATCTTACCTGTATTTTTCGCACTGATTCCAATGGGTTTTTCTCCGGCTCAGAGCAACAGCGCCGATTCTCTTACGCTGAAAGCCTGTTATGGAATAGCATACACTAACTATCCAACAACGAAACAGCGCAGCTACAATAAAACGGTTAATGATTTAAAGCTGAAAAATTTAAATGTTAATTATTATCCGCAGATTCTTCTGAGAGGTCAGACGTCGTATCAATCCGACGTGCCGCGTATGACTTTCATTTATCCGCAAATTCAACCAGAAATCCCGGCAAAAGACAGATATCAACTAACTCTCGACCTTAAACAAAATATATGGGACGGCGGTACGACAAGTTCGCAAAAAATTGCCGAACAGCAACAGCTTGATATTGATAATAAAAAAATTGAAGTGGAGTTGTACTCGCTT
>JAPLFI010000306.1 GCA_026390755.1 Ignavibacteriota bacterium | reverse complement strand
CATGCCCGGCAGGTAATCAAAACACTGACATCCGTCGAGACGGCAATTACAACCCGCAACGGAAGGTGGTTCAATGTGAGGATTATGCCCTACCGCACGCTCGACGACCATATTGACGGGTTAGTGATTACATTTAACGATATAACAAACGCTAAAAAGCTGGAAATGGAATTGCAAAAAGCAAATGAGGCACTGAGGGAAAAGGCAATACATCCAAAAGGATATAAATCATAAAAAACCGGGGGAGGGCATTAATAAGCCGCGATGAATGGAACTTAAAGCTGCGTCCTTTTATTTACGCAGGGCTGTTAAATCAGGATGTCGAACATTTTTATTAAATAATATTAAGCCGGAACATTTCATTATGGAATCTTTATGAGTAATTTTATACTTAACAAAATAATATTTGTACAAACTGTATTAATATTAATAACTGCAGTGTTTGGTGTAATATATGTCCGTTATACATGGATAAGAGTTGAGAATGCTCAATCTGAAAACGTATTGCAAATTGCCAGATCAATTGAAACAACTCTGCCGGTTGACGATATAAAAAAACTTGAAGCAAAACCGTCTGATATTGAAAAGCCTCAGTATCGGATGATTAAAAATTTATTGAAAGAAATAATTCGCGTCAATAATACCGCAAGATTTGCTTACATATATACGGAGCAAACGGTGAATTTTCGCGAGAAACTGTTTATTAATGCAGATTCTGAGCCGGAGGATTCAAAAGATTATTCACCCCCGGGACAAGAATACACCGAAGCAGACATAGCTTATTTCCAGCCTTTTAAGGACGGGAAGGAATTTGTAACAAATCCTGTTGTTGACAGATGGGGAACCTGGAGAAGTGTATTCGTTCCAATAAAAGATACAGCCGCGGGAAAAATCATTGCAGTATTTGCAATGGATTTTGATGCAAATTACTGGAATCGTTTATTATTATATGAGGTAACAGAGTCAAGTATCGTTGTTGTGTTATTGTTAATCGTACTATTTATTTCTATAAGCACAATATCTAAAAATAATTCACTGAAAAATGAAATCGCCGGGCATAAGAAAACGGTAGGGATGTTGCGGGAGAGTGAAGAAAAATATCGTTTGATTTTCGAGTATTCGCCTGTGGGTCTTCTATCCTTTGATGATAAGGGTGTCATTATTGCCTGCAATGACAATTTTGTCAAAATTATAGGATCTTCAAATGAAATGCTAATCGGATTGAATATGCTCAACCTGCCCGATAAAATTTTAGTTTCAGCTGTTCAGAAAGCACTGGACGGGAGTACAGGAACGTATGAAGAAACTTACCATTCCATAAGCGCGAATAAAGTTACACAGGTAAGGGCTCTTTTTGCACCGATGGTTGTTGAAGACGGACGCATCCGCAGTGGTGTGGGTATTATTGAAGATATCTCCGAGCGCAAACAGGCTGAAGAGACACTGCTGAAAAGCGAAATATTTCATAAGAATTTATTGAATAGTATTGATGCCGGTATTGTTATTATTGACCCGGTAACTAAAATAATTGAAACTGTTAATGTGACGGCGGCACATTTATTCGGTACCGAAGAAAGCGCGATTCTTGGAAACAGGTGCCATTTATTCCTTTGCCCTGCGCACGAAAATTGCTGTCCGATAACGGATTTATGCCAAACAGTTGATAATTCGGATAAAATTCTTTTAAGACACGATGGAAGCAGATTACCCGTTTTGAAATCCGTTAAAATGATAACCATTAAAGGGAAAGAAAAATTATTAGAGACATTTATTGATATCACCGAGCGCAAGCAGGCACAGGAAGACTTGCTAAAAAGCGAAGCCGATTTACGAAAACTTAATTCCGAAAAAGATAAGTTCTTTTCAATTATTGCTCACGACCTGAGAAGTCCTTTCACCGGGTTTCTTGGTTTAACAGAACTAATGGTTACGGATATGAAAAATTCTTCATTAGAAGAATATCAGGAAATTGGAGGTTTATTACACAGCAGTGCAACTAACTTGTTTGGTTTACTGACAAATTTACTTGAATGGTCGAAAATGCAAAGAGGGTTGACAGCTTTTAATCCCGAGAAATTATCATTGAAAAGATTAGCAGAAGAGGTTATAAATGTTTTTGATGAAACAGCAAAGAAAAAAGGAATAAAGATAGAAGAGGAAATATCGGAAGAAATATTTGTAATGGCGGATAAACGGATGCTTGAGACTATCGCAAGAAACCTTATCTCTAATGCTTTAAAGTTTACGAAGAAGGGCGGAAGTGTAACAATTTCCGCGAAAGAAAGTTCTGCCGGATCAAACGGCACAATTGAAATATCCGTAAAAGACTCGGGAATCGGAATGGATAAAGAGTTAATGAATAAACTTTTTAAGATTGATACGCAAACAAGCCGCAAAGGTACTGATAATGAACGAAGTACCGGATTGGGGCTGCTGCTATGCAAAGAGTTTATTGAAAAACACAAAGGAGAGATTTTGGTTGAGAGTGAAGAAGGAAAAGGAAGCAGGTTTAGTTTCACTTTAAAGAGCAGTGGTTAGTGCATTACCTGCTTATGGCAAGTGATACTGCGGTAAAAAATGTTTTTATTACGTTACATTAAAATTTATTTATAAAATTATGAGTAAGCCCGAACAACCGGAACAAGAACTGCTGTTAGCCGCAGTATGGGAATCATCAGCAGATGCCATGCGATTTATGAATTCCAGGGGAATTGTAATCAATGTTAACAATGCATACTGCATACTAACAGGATTTGATAAGGAGTTCATTGTCGGAAAATCTTTTGAGATAGTCAATACGGAAAATGAACAGCCGGAGCTTCAAAAATATTTCAGGGAATTAATATCAAGCGGAAAGACGACTGAACGCGCGGCTGGAAAAGTTACATTCCGGGACGGAAAGCAGTGCTATATTGAAGCGTCGCATTCGAGAATCGAAATATCAGGGGATATTTTTATACTGACTATTTTCCGCGATCTTACAGAGTTTATGAAGGCTGTGGAAGATGTTGAAGAAAACAGGGAAAAGTACCGCGGCTTGAGCGAAGCGGCATTTGAGTCAATATTTATTTCAGAAAACGGGATTTGCATAGAGCAAAATCTTGCAGCCGAAAAAATGTTTGGATTAACTAACGAAGAAGCAATCGGCAGATATGGCACAGACTGGATAATTCCTGAAGACAGAGATATGGTGATGAAGAATATGATGTCCGGATTCGAAAAGCCCTATAATGCAACGGCATTAAGAAAAAACGGAACAACATTTCCTTGTATGCTTCACGGAAAGATGATGCGTTACAAGGGGCGTTATGTGCGTGTAACATCGCTGAGCGATATAACCGAACGCAAACAGGCGGAAAAAGTGATTCTTGAAAGTGAGGAGAAATATAAAAACCTCTATAGAATGCTTCGTATGATGTGCGATAATGTGCCCGATTTAATCTGGGCAAAAGATTTAAACAGGAATTTTATTTTTACAAATAAAGCTGTATGTGAAAAGCTTTTGAATGCTAAAGATACCGATGAACCAATCGGGAAAAATGATATGTTCTTTGCAAAAAGAGAACGCGATAGTTTT
>JAPLFI010000543.1 GCA_026390755.1 Ignavibacteriota bacterium | reverse complement strand
TAGAAATTCTTGCGAAAACCTGATATTAGAAGTTGATTATGGTCTGCGATAAGATTATTGACGGGAAAAAGATTTCTGCGGATATCAAAGAGGAAATTAAAAAGGAAACAACTGAGCTAAAAGATTCTACCGGTATTATACCGGGGCTTGCTTTTATTATCGTTGGTGAAAATCCGGCTTCGAAAGTCTATGTAAGGAGTAAAGGAAAAGCATGCGATGAGCTCGGGTTCTATTCCGATACAAGAATGCTTCCGTCTTCGGCAAGCGAAGCTGAATTACTATCGATGATAATTTCATTGAATGAGGATGAAAATATACACGGCATTCTTGTTCAGCTCCCCCTCCCTGAGCATATAAACGAAGAAAAAATAATTGAAGCTATTAGTTTCGTAAAAGATGTGGACGGGTTTCATCCGCAAAATGTCGGCAGACTCGCAATAGGTTCAAAAGGATTTTTACCGTGTACACCTTACGGAATAATCGAATTGCTGAAAAGAAGCAAGGTCGAAACTAAAGGTAAAAATGCCGTTATTATCGGAAGAAGCAATATTGTCGGGAAACCTGTTGCAGGACTGATGCTTAGAAAAGAAATTAATTCGACCGTTACTGTATGTCATAGCGCGACGCGGGATATAGCTGAAGTTACAAGTAGCGCTGATATAATCATCGCCGCAATAGGGAAAGCTGAATTCCTGAAAGCTGATATGATTAAAGAAGGCTGTGTTATTATTGACGTCGGAATCAACAGGATTGAAGATGCTTTGGCAAAAAACGGATACCGGATTACAGGAGATGTTGATTTTAATTCGTGTCTGGAAAAGTGTTCGAAAATAACGCCTGTGCCCGGAGGTGTCGGTCCTATGACTATAGCTATGCTGATGAAGAACACTATTTGCTCCGCGCAAGGCCTGATATACGGTTGAAAAGATTGACTGAAATATCGGTAAGATTTACAAAATCGGATTATGATAATATTTGCTCTTTTCTCTATATACAGGGCATAAATACTATTCTTGAGCAGGATGACATGTTAATTTTCTATATACCTGAAATCTTATATCCTGAAATAATTAAATTATTGAAAGCATCGGGCGTTGTCCGTCAGGACAGAATTAATTCGAAAGCGTTTGTAAATAAAAACTGGAATTTCGAATGGGAAAAATCTATTGAACCGGTTTTTATTAAAGATAAAATCATCATTTATCCGTCATGGAAAAAGAACGAAATAAGTAAATATAGAAACAGAATCAAAATTCAGATAGACCCGAAAATGTCCTTTGGAACAGGACATAATGAGACTACACAGCTCATTCTCGAATTAATGTGTGATTATCTTACCGGCAGAGAAAAATATTTCCTTGATTTTGGCTGTGGTACGGGCGTTCTGGCGATTGCGGCTGTGAAACTCGGAATACCAAAAGGAGTGGCAATTGATACGGATGCCGATTCAATAGAAAACGCAGGGGAATATCTGAAAGAGAATAAAGCTTTTAGCAAAATAAAGCTTTATAAATCTTCGATTGAATCTGTAAAAGAGAAGAATTTTGACGTCATATTTGCGAATATTATCAGCAGTGTGATTAAAGAAAGTATGCCGGATATTATTTCCAGACTTAAAAAAAACGGGAAACTGTTTTTATCCGGTATTCTTATCGAGGAAGAAAGTCAAATAAAAGCTCTGTTGAAAAAATTTGGTTTCAGTGTCGTTGAAATAAAACATAAAGCGGAGTGGATTGGTGTCTTTGCAGGGAAAAATTGAGTGGGAGTAAATAATTTCCTGAAACTGCCCGAACATCTTCCCGAAATGAAGGAATTATTCGAAGAAGTATTGTCAGATGATAATGTGACTGTAGAAAGAATAATTTCAACGGGACAGAAATCCGAAGAAGGATGCTGGATGAGCCAGAACAGGAATGAATGGGTGTTACTGCTTCAGGGCAAATCACAAATAGAATTTCAGAATAATACGGCTATATATCTGAACCCGGGGGATTATTTACTGATTCCTTCAAATACAAAACACAGAGTTGTTTATACATCAAAAGAGCCGCCGTGTATATGGCTGGCAATTCATTATAAAAATTAAATCTTATGGATAAAAAAATATCTTTAGCGAGTTTTGATTCTAACGGCAAGCCTGTTCATTCAAAGGCTTTCAGATACAGAAGGATTTTAAATTGGCTTCCTTTAGGTCTTACTTATGCATTTCTGTATATGGCAAGATATAATCTGACGGTCTCCAAAAATGCGCTCGGAAATCTTATGACGAAAGAGGATTTCGGAATTATTTTTGCCGCCGGAACCATTACGTATGCTTTCTCATTTCTCATTAACGGTCCGTTAACGGATAAATTCGGAGGTAAACGCTCCATTTTACTCGGTGCTGGCGGTGCCTCAATAATGAACCTCCTGATGGGATTATTTCTTTATGGAATTCTGAGTCTGGGCTGGAATTTTAATCTTACATTGTCATTTTCAATTTTATATTCCGTGAATATGTATTTCCAGAGTTTTGGAGCCGTTGCTATTGTAAAAACAAATTCTGCCTGGTTTCACGTAAAAGAAAGAGGTGTCTTCGGAGGTATTTTCGGAATACTTATTTCACTTGGTTTATATTTTGCTTTCGACTGGAGTCAGATGAT
>JAPLFI010000082.1 GCA_026390755.1 Ignavibacteriota bacterium | reverse complement strand
TTTTGTGTCCATCCTTCATGATTTCCTGCCGATAAAAAAAACGGAATCTTTGAAATCAGTGATAATTCATTTGTTCTGAAATATTCTGTTTTAAAAATTTCATAAGTACTGCCGTGACAGAGGTCTCCGCCGTTAAGATAAAAACGTGGATTGGCGGCTAACAGCAGTGCTGAAATCCGGTCGTGGACTTCGACCCCGGTACGGCAATCAGCCATCCACACAAACCTGAAGTTAGTTATCGCGTCAACTGCCGTTCTGAATGTTGAATTTGCGCTGATGGAAGAACCGTGTATAGCTTTGTAATTATATAATGTATCCGGAATTAAATTAATCAGCAAAACATTATGCATATAAGTTTTCGGTGATGCCGTTGTTGTATCAATGCTCTGAGATTTTGCAGTAAATCCGTAAGAAGTACCGAATCCGTATTGAACAGTTACGGTATCGGGCGTGTTGGTTTCTACAAGGACATAAACTGAGTTTTTTGTTACTCCCATCACATAAGGAGACATTATGATGCTGGCAACGGAAGGCGACGATATAAAAAATGAAGCCAGAAACAGTGGAATAATTAATTTTTTCATAATATTAAAATTTTTATTTTATTAATAACATGCGTTTTGTATCAGTAAAATTGTTCGTTGTCAATCTATAAAAATAAACCCCGGATGAATAGTCCATTCCGTTGAAAGTTACTTTGTAACTGCCGGGAGCGAGTTTTTCATTTACAAGTGTTGCAATTTCGCGACCAAGCATATCAAAAACTTTTAATGTTACAAATTGATAATTGCACATTGAAAATTGAATATTGGTAGTCGGATTAAACGGATTGGGATAGTTCTGTGATAATGAAAATTTCGATGGTGTTTCCGAGCTGATTTTTTGTATTCCAATTGTCTCTCCGCCCGCTCCTCTGAATCGTTTATAAAATTCCTGATAGTAAAGATTATTTACTCTCGGGCTGAATATAAAAAGTAGATTTTCATCATTATTATAAGAAAACCCTAATCCCCAGTTATAAGAACCTGTTACGGCTATTTTATTACCTGCCGTAGAATTTGCATCTATGATAAGATACTTATGATGAAGCAACCCCGTCGTAGAATCTACATATACATCTGCGGGAGGATTCCAGGCACCCGGCACAGATAATCCTTTCATTCTCCTGAATACAGTTCTGACTTCATTGGAGCAGGTTAAATCAAAGACACCTTTAATCTGCTTTCCGTTGTTAAATAAAGTATGCATTGCATCTTCAATTTGTTCCAATTGAAAACTATATATACAGAAAAAAACGCTTTTTGTCGTTTTGGTTAAAATAAGATTGCTGAAAAAATTCTGGACACTGTCTGAAGGAGAAAAATATACTTCCATTCGCGTACCTGCCACGTTCAGGATATGAGGAACATTATCAACCTTCATAGGTCCGAATTTAGCCCGCGATATAATCGGCATATCGGTATGCGAGCCCCACATTTCTTCGAACTCTCTTGTATATAATGCACAAAGAGATTCATCCTGAATTACAATAACATTATTTCTATCTTGGTTAAATTGTGCATGATCAACATTCGTTGAACCTGTCCACAATAATTTTATATTTGTATTTGTATTATACCTGTAATCAAAAATAATGAATTTATTATGCATAGCATGAGTAGTATCATAATTTCTTTTTATAACCGGAATCCCGTGTGCAATTAGAGTATCTATTAGAGGTGTATTAGGTGTGCTGCAATTAACGAATCGAATTTTTACACCGCGGTTTTTTGCATTAATAATTGCTGTTGCTATCGAATTATAGTATTCAAAATCGTATATTGCTATATCAATGCTGTATTGAGCGCTATCTATTCTGCTAATCATTAAATTTTCAAAATTCTGGTTTCCTTTTGCTTTCTCTCCCGTACTGACCGTAGTGTCAACGGAATGGTTAAAATAAACTTCCACCCTTCCAGTGGATACGGACTGTGTAATAAAATATCCCGAATCCAGTGTTGTTCCGCCTGCGTTTTGAGAGGCAATCTGATATTTGTATATTTTTGCCGGCTGAAGATTAGTAATGGGAATAACATGACTCGTCACTGAAGCTGAATTGTATATTGAATCTGTAAAAATTAGCGCCTGATAATTTGAATCGGGAGCCATCCATCTTATCCTTGAATCCGCAGGCGAATCCGTTGTCCAGTAAACGCTGACACCGGTTTGAGTAATGTTATCATACGTCAGATTAGTAATAACAGGTCCGCTGGCGATACAATAAGAATTCAAAGACAAAAACACGACCATAAAAATACAAATTGAGTAAATAACTTTTTTCATTCTGAATATATTAATTTTTAGTAATAATTTATTTAAGCAGAATTAGTTTTTTTGTGTCTGTATATCCATCCGTTTAAAATCTATAAAAATACACTATATATTATGAGTAATATTTATCACGGCATGACCTTTTGCTGTCATTCCATATCAAACTCACATACATTTCCCGGGAATATATCAAACCCGGGTCAAGTACCTAAGAAAATGTATCTATACGTTTTATTATTAGTATTACTTAAACTAATTATTGAATACCAAAAAGACAAATATTTAATAAATCCGAACTTATTTCAGCAGTTCAATAACTTTATCGCTTTTCTTATCTTTTGCAACGTCAAGCGGAGTTTTTCCGGAACTGTTCTTTAAGTTTTTGTCGGCTCCGTTTGCAAGCAAAACTTTTGCCGCATCGCCGCTGTTATATTCCGCCGCGTAATGCAAAGCAGTTTCATCGCTTTTATTTTTAATGTTTACATTCGCTTTGTTCTTGATAAGCATTTCAATAATTTCCGCACGGTTTTGTCTCGCCGCACCAATTATCGGAGCAATTCCCATATCGTCATTTACGTTCGGGTCCGCTCCTTTCACAAGAAGAATCTCTACAATTTCCTTATTACCGTTAAATGACGAGATTCCGAGAGCAGTTTCTTTCAGAAAATCCGTTGTAACTGCTTTCACGAGTGTCGGATCTTTGGACAGATAATCTTTTACCGTTGCAACTTCATTAGCTTTTACGGCTTTAAAGAAATCCTCCGGGTTAATTTTTTCAGTAACCTTCTGGTCAGTTTTTTTATTATCGGCAGTTTTATTATCATCTGTTTTTTCACCGCAGGAAAATAAACCGATAAGACAGAAAGCGAGAACAAATACAAGTAAATTTTTCATTTTGTTTTAATTTAATTATTAAAAAATACCTCCACCACATCAGTGGAAGCAGAGTTCGTAACTATATTATGAAATAAGCAATAAAATATTTTAATTTTTAAAACAATACAGCATCAGGATGCTCGTGAATTTTATTATATTTTTCTTGAAATACAAGTTATTATTTTTTCAACATTTCGCAATTTCCATGCCAAAATATTTTGTACATTATGTATAATGGTTAAGTCTGCGATTTCATGTATGGATTCCGGCTTAAAACATGCCGGAATGAATAAGTGTTGTGTACACAGGGCGAGGAACAAATATGCAGGTTTCCGTATAATTTTTGCAATGATTTTCGTATCTTGTAAATTCGTTAAAGATTATTGCGTTATATCATTCATTTGAAAATTCTCAAGCTAATAGAATTAATAAGACCGAAGCAATGGCTGAAAAACCTTTTTGTTTTCGCGCCGATTTTATTTGCGGGACATCTGCTCAATACAAATTTGTTTTTGAAAAATATACTCGCTTTTATTGCTTTCTGCGGTGTATCGAGCATCGTTTACATAATAAACGATATTTCGGACGTAGAATCTGACCGGGTCCATAAGAAAAAACGGTTTCGCCCTATAGCATCACAGGATGTTACAGTCAGGCAGGCGTTATTTTTCGCCGTAATTATCGCATTGATCACAATTCTTATATCACTTAAACTGAGCTTTCTTTTCGCGGTTTTTATAATATCCTATTTTGTAATAAATCTTTTTTACAGCTTTTCTGTCAAGCATATAGTTATACTTGATGTTTTTTTTATCTCAATAGGTTTTATACTGCGAATGGAAGCCGGCGCCGCCGCAATCGGCGTTCCGATTTCAAGCTGGATGATACTGACAACGATTTTTCTTTCGCTCTTTCTCGGCATTTCAAAACGCCGCGCCGAACTTTCACAGCCGGATTCGGAACATGTTGACAAGCAAAGGAAAGTGCTAAGCCAGTACGATGTTCCGTTTACGGATCAGATGAACACTGTTGCCGCAACCGGAACCATCATCTGTTACGCTTTATATACGGTTTCCGAAAAGACAATAAATACTTTTCATACGGAAAATCTTATTTACACGACTCCTTTCGTAATTTACGGTATGTTCCGTTATATGTATCTGATTCATAAAAAGAACCTCGGAGAAAGTCCGGAACAAATTGTCACAAAAGATATTTCGATAATAATCAACGCCTTCTTCTGGTTCATTACGGCATTCCTGATTATTTATAAGGATAAATTATTTTCCGTATTGAAACTTTGAGCTTAATAACTCAATTAAAATATAAGCTAAATTCAAATCCTTCTCAGTACAAGTCAGAATTTATTTTAATGTTCTGCACGGTAACATGGGGGTTCAGCTTTCCGACAATAAAACTCGCTCTCGATTATATTTCGCCGAATGCTTTCATTTTTTTAAGGTTTGCGGCTACACTGATAATATTCTACGCATTTTACAGAAAAAAGATAAAGCAATTTGAACGGAAAGCCCTGATTCATGGATATATACTCGGTGTTTTTCTTTTTATAGGATTTATCACACAGACTATCGGACTGAAACACACAACGGCGTCAAATTCCGCTTTTATTACGGGAACTTACATAATACTCGTGCCGTTTGCACAAATTTCGATAGTCAGAATTAAACCAAAAATCGAAAATATTATCGGTATAGTCATCGTCTTATGCGGACTGATTATGCTGACAGGAATCAGCGATACCGACTTAAATTTCGGAGATTTCCTTACTTTGTTTTGCGCCGTAGCTTTTGCATTCCATATAGTTTATCTGGATAAGTATTCCAAACAAAGCGACACACTACCCCTTGTTTTCGGACAGTA
The DNA here is from genome assembly GCA_026390755.1 of Ignavibacteriota bacterium. Classification (GTDB taxonomy): domain Bacteria; phylum Bacteroidota; class Ignavibacteria; order Tepidaquicellales; family Tepidaquicellaceae; genus JAPLFI01. The sequence continues at coordinate 247 of JAPLFI010000082.1, read as the reverse complement.
TTTAGCGATGACGGTACTGAGTTTCTTTTCAATGATATTAATGGAAGGAGTTTTCTACAGCGAATTTAAGCTTGAAATAAACGGTTATCTGATTTTTGTTACGCTGTTTAACGGATTATTCTCAACATATATCGCTCTTTTTTTAGCGATGAAATTTCAGAAATATACGACACCGGTTCGAGCCGGGCTGATTTACAGCTTAGAGCAAATTTTTGCCGTGTTCTTTGCTTATTGGATTTTAAGCGAA
>JAPLFI010000416.1 GCA_026390755.1 Ignavibacteriota bacterium | reverse complement strand
TTCTTAATAAATGGTAAAAGTTTTAGGTTGAAATATATAAATAAATCTAACTAAATTTAAGTAACCAAGGTGGTCAATTTTGCGCGGAATATTGGTCAGTTTTCAGACGGAATTAACAATAGTGAAGCGCCGAAAGGAATACCCATTTTCAATATGAAAAGTTAAGAGAATGATTGACTATTGTATTGGTGAAAAACTTAATAGCAGTAGAGTCGGTTGTGATATAATATACGGAGATAGAAAAATAATGATTAGAATGAACGAGAGTTTAATGAATCCTATTCAATATATCCTATTTCGTTCGCACGACCCCGAAGCGGAATTTGTTGTTCAGTTTATCATTAAGATAATTGAAAGAAAACGAGGTCAAGATGTTGGAGATACGTATCCTGACGGAGATTTGGTATTGTTAAATAGAATTAGTAAATTCTCGCTACGATTTGGCTACGATTTATAGAGAAAATAGGGTATTTTACAGAAAATCGTAGCTAGCAGAGAATCGATAAATTGCTGATAATTAGATTATTTAAAGATTTTGATATTTTTCAATTGAGATTCGTAATCAGCAGGTCAGGGGTTCAAGTCCCCTCGCTAGCTCAAAGCCCTGAATACTGTAATGATTTGGGGTTTTTTATTCCCTTCAATCGTCACCTTAATCAGCAGACCCTATAATGCTTTAATTGGAATTCGACTTTTCTTGATTTAAAATAAGGATAATTTTAACTCAAGAAAGGGGTACAAAAATGTCCAATAGAACAAGATTTACAGCGGAACAACCTGTCTGCAACAGGCAGAAAGGGTCAAATTATTCGGGAATATCTTGAAAACAAAGTAAGCGTCAGTCAGCTGAGCGAGCAATATGGTCTTAACCCGAATGTAATATACAAATGGAAAAATGATTTATTCGCCGGAGTCCTGAAGACTTTTTCCGGAGAACATAGCAACAAAATCAACAAAGAATCGCTAAAAATCAAGCAGCTTGAAGCATTACAAAACCAATCCGCAACTCAATGAAATATGTGGTATGGAAAGACAAAAAGGAATTTGTAACTGACCTTAAATCAGTTTATGGAGCAGTTAATCGTACGGAGCCGAAACTGCCTTACTGGAATTTGAGGAAAAATGGGGTGCTAAATACGAATACTCAATAAAATCATGGCGGGCAAACTGGGATAATCTAACCTGCTATTTTGACTTTCCGGTAGTGATAAGAACGATTATTTACACTACCAATGTTATTGAATGTATCAACAGTTCGATCCGGAAATATAATAAAACCAAGACCGTCTTCCCGGTTGACCAGGCTGTGATTCGTAACTGTCCACCACCTCTCAAATGTTTGAGCGTGAGACAATGCCACATTTTCCGCTGAAATCCTTGTTACTGCTACAATTTGTTACCCAACGAAATTTACTCAACCTCATCTGCTTATCGCTAAAAACGCAATGAGTTTTCATCCATTTTAGTTACAACTTCATTCTCAAAGTTGTACAGCTTTACTAAGGTTTGAGAAGAATCATTAACACTCTGTGGTGTTATGACTACAAAATGCATTGTTGTCATGTTTGGATTTTTGTCAATCCATGTTCCGGAATTCGCATAAATACATTTCTCATTAACATAATTTTGAGACGCAGCAATTTTAGGTTGGTGAGTATGACCAAATAAAACTATTCTTTTATCTGAGTTAGAATTCATAAAGTACTGAGAAGTTGCCTGATAGTCGGTCCATGTAGATGAATTAACAGAATCTATTGCAAGACCAGTATTAATATGTATAGGGACACTATTATAAGTTTGTCTTAAATCCCAATTATCCTGAATCCCATTGTAAAGATTCACATTTATAAATCCGCCCGGAGATGATTGAAAAGGAATAAGATCGTTTACTTTATACGTCCCTGTGAATCCATTAACATTTGTTACAATAATATTCTCATCAAATTTATTAGTTATCGGGAATAAATTAGTTGTCATATACCACAACTTCCAGTATCGAAATAGTAAATCCTGGGACTCACCGCCCGAAAGATTTGGTGTAACAATCGGTGTGGTATCGCCCGGTGCCGGATATCCTTGTTTAAAAGAAAGAGCGGCTATTCTTGTGAAAAAATACCCTGGGGGCATTATGGTGCCCGGTGCAACATTTTGGTTAGAGATAGGGTCAGGGGCACAAAAGAAATTGTAGCGGTGTCCATGTTCAATGGCTATTTTAGGCTGGCTAACAGGTGAATATGTACCTAAACCTAGCACAGCATCGCGGGCTTGATTTATCCCCGGAAGGACACTTTCAATACTTGCCGCCGTAATTGCTATATCGTGATTGCCCGGGACATAAGTAACTAATATCAGCCCTTCCTGAATTACACTATTTAATGCAGTAAACACACCACTGTTGGTTGCCGCAAGACGGCTGACAAAATCACCCTGACCTAATCCCTGATAAGTATTCGTCGTAGCCGGCACATACCACTCATCAATCAAATCTCCGGCGATAACAAGTTCTTTAACATTAAAAGAAATTTTTATCTGTTTAATCAATTTTTCAAGAGCTGGAAGGTTATTCTTGCACTCAGCATAACTGAGATCGGCACCAAGATGTATATCGCTCATAACAACAATCATATTCCTTTCAATCCCGCCATTGCTAAACGGGTTTATTACAGGGTTTGATGGACCTGTTGGATCAGAATTATTGCATGATGCAAGCAAACATAAGAGCGTCAGTACAAAAAATGCGCTCAAAATTCTTACTGAATTTTTCATGATATTTTTTTTATTTTTCCTACTCATAAGGCTTTTCGGTTTCGCCCCGTTTTTGAAATGGTTTCTGGTCTCCATTTTTTAATATTATGATTATTACTTTAAGTGGTCAGCCATATATTTAGTCTTATTTTTTTAATAGGACGAGGAACTCTTTTATAGGGTTGATAATTTATTCTCATATATTTTAATCATATTTTTAAATTATTCGCGCAATTTCCGTGCCAAATATAAAGTTCATTTATAGCCTCTATTCGAGATGTATCTCTAAATATTTTCTCATTTTGAGACAGATTTTCTCATTTTGAGACAGATTTTAGTACTGGGGGCTATGCGGTAATCTTATAAACTTTGCCTTATCAGGATTTATGAATAAATTCCATTACTTAAAGATGGGACTGTCGATAATAATTGTGTTTATAGTGTTTTGGATTAGCGGAAAATGGACAACCGAGCTGATTTAGTTTGGAATAATTACAAGGTTTGCAAAATGATTATATCCAAAATTTCCGCCCCGGATAAAAAGTATCACCCTATGATACTCTTTTTACGCCGAAAACCCACAATTTCTATATAAAATTAGCAATTGATTTAGTCAGATGTTTGAATTACATTCCGTGAAACCCCTTAGTTAGGAAGAGGCGGTTGATATTTCTTGTTGTAGTAATTAACTGTAAACCTTAATAATTGTCATATTTGGAAAAAGTCGGGGAAAAGCATGTCAGAATGAAAACATACTGAATAATTAACTTTCTTGGCTTCTGAAGTCAACCGGATTCAAACAAATTGATATTTATGGCGCAAAGTTAGGCGCGTTTTCCGGAAATGATAAACTTATACAGGAATACAGAAAATCTCGGCTTTCTTTTCATATCGGACGGAAAAAAAAATTTCATTGCGGAGATACAAATCCAATGGATGATGCGGAATATATAAATATCAATTTAAAAGATGAAAAAATTGATATTGCTTTCCTTGAGAGACTTTTCTTGTATCACGTTACGGCAAAAGGAATTGAAATTATTAATAATTATTTAAAGCCCGCAAATATAATATTAATGCACATTGAGCCGGGTAAGACTCGAAAATATAAAGATGTAGCCGTTCAGATTGCTGACATTCTGCCGGATATCTATATCTTCGAAAAGCCGATGGAAAATAAAACGTATAATATTGGTGTTCATCCTTGACCATAAAGCAGACTTTTCCGGCATACAGCCGAAAAAGTTATATAATATTAAATGAAAATCAGTATGAAAATAATAATTGTATTCTTAAGCAGTGTTTTGATTGTATGTAATACGTTAAGTCAGGAGATTGAAAATTCGAAACTCGATTCTGCAATTTTCAAGGCAGACAGGATAATAGAAACCGACTCACGTGATTTCTTTGAAAATATCGAAAGTGTAATCGTTTATTCACAGGGTGAAATAAAATTCGAAAAGTATTACAACGGCTTTAACAAAGATTCATTGTATCGGGCACAGTCCCAGACAAAGAGCATTGTCGCTCTCCTGTTGGGTATTGCAATTGACAAAGGATATATTAAAAGTGAAAACGAAACTGTATCCTCGTATTTTTCTGACTTTTTTGATAAGGTGAACGGGCTGAAATCGACTGTTACGATAAGGGATTTACTGACAATGTCAGCCGGATTTGAATGGGAGGAGATGATTCCGTTTGACGATCCCAAAAATGATCTCATAATCATGTTTAATAGCGGAAACTGGCTAAAATATGCAGTATCA
>JAPLFI010000100.1 GCA_026390755.1 Ignavibacteriota bacterium | reverse complement strand
TTTTTGAAATGGAATAATAAATCTCTTCCGGATTAAATACTATATTTTCCTTTAAAAACAGATCGTTATTAAATACTTTAATAAATCCTCCCCGTACATCATAAGAACTAAAATTATCTATAATGAAAACACCTTCGATATCGCTTCTGATTAATTTCATATTTTGTTAATATATTTAAAATAAGCTGAAATCTACTCCCAGTCGTCAGTGATTATATCAGAACCATTAATGTTTTTGTCCAGCAGATAGTTCTTAAAATTATTTATCATTAACGGTGGTCCTGAAATAAAGTAGGTAGCAGCTCCGTGATTATTATGTATATATTTTATATCCAACATACCGTTCCGGTCTTCATAAATAGTATTGATTTCAAACTTGTTGTTAATAGTTTGCGCAAAAGTTAATTCTTTATTAAAAATATTGTAACTTAAATTTCTGAAACCGCTGTACAAAACAGGATTTACATATTCCGAAAACGAATTATCGGTAAACAACGATAAAAAAGGAGTAATACCTGTACCTCCTGCTATAAAAACGCAGTTATCTTTATTTTGATCTCTGTCGAATAAATCACCATAAGGCAGTTTAAGCCAGACTTCTTTACCTATCTTTAATTCCTCTGCCATACGTTTTGTAAATCTGCCCTTAACCGAGAATGTAATGATTATTACCGGTTCGGCAGGACTGCTCTGCATTGAGAAGCATCTTGATTCCGGCCATTGCCCTATGCCGTCATATTCATCTAAAGCAAGATGCAAAAATTGACCGGGCAGATATTTGAACATCTTTTCTGATGTAAAAGAAATCCTATAAATATCCGGTAAGGGATTAAGTACCTGTTTAACTTCTACTTTATACTTTTTTATTATCGCCATTCAAGCGTTATTTATCCTAAACAATTACAGATAATTTTTCATAAACCCCGCAAGGATTTCTTCTATATAATTCAATCTTTTCGGTGTATTTCCGGGGTATGTACCAAGGAAAAAAGTATTATTCATGACATAATCGGAATTATTCAGATGTTCTGCAATTCTAAAATTTCTGCGTATAAATGCCGGTTGCCGCACGATATTTCCCGCGAAGAGATTTCTTGTTTCTATTAAATTATCATTCATGTGCTTGGTAAGTTGATCCCTCGTGAAGGGAGAGTTTTCTTTAACAGTAACAATATAACTAAACCATGAGGGGTCAGAATTTTCCGTTGCCTTCGGTAAAATAAAATAATCGGAATACTTTTCAAATATTTGATTATATCTGTTAAAATTTTCTTTTCGTTTTACGCAGAACACGGGCAGTTTATCAATCTGAGCCGCACCGATTGCAGCCTGCATATCGGTCATTTTAAGATTGTAACCGATTTCAGAATAAACATACTTATGATCATATCCGTAAGGAAGTGTCCCGAAATGCTGTGAAAATCTTTTGCCGCAGGTGTTATTCTCACCGCCGGCGCAATAACAGTCTCGTCCCCAATCTCTGAAAGACCTGATTATTTTAGCGAGTTGTTCATTGTCTGTGCAAACAGCTCCGCCTTCGCCTGTTGTAATGTGATGAGCAGGGTAGAACGAAATTGTTGAAATATGCCCGAATGTTCCGGTGTATTTATCCCGGTATTTGCTTCCTAACGCATCACAATTATCCTCAATAACCCAAAGATTGTACTCTTTCGCTAATTTCATTACAGCGTCTATATTATACGGATTGCCGAGTGTATGAGCTAAAAATATACAGCGGGTTTTTTCCGTAACAGCTTTTTTCATCATCTCGGCGTTAATGTTGTAAGTTGGTATATCAATATCCACAAAAACCGGTATCAAATTATTCTGAATAATCGGTGTAACCGATGAAGGAAAACCTGCCGCTGCCGAAATTACTTCATCTCCCGGTTTTAATCGTTTATCTCCGAGCTTTTCCGAAGTTAAAGAAGAAAGAGCTAAAAGGTTAGCGGAGGAGCCGGAATTAACAAGTATAACATTTGAGAGGCTTAGAAAATCGGATAACTTTTCCGCAAAAGTTTCTGAATATCTCCCTTCTGTGAGCCAGAAATCAAGCGAAGAATCAACAAGATTAACAAGTTCCTTTTCATCAAATACTCTTCCCGCATAATTTACACGCGATTTTCCGTCAACAAATTCATCGTCCGAAAATTTTGTTTTATAATATTCTTTTGTAAGAATTAATATTTGTTCTTTTATTTCTTTATGCGTCATAATTAATTTTGGAATTAGCGATTGTAAAATTCAACTCAAGTCCTGATTATTTCTCTTTTATGGAGAAGTGTGTCAGGGTTTAAGTTAATTTGAATTACTTTTTGCCCACTCAATATTTTTCTCGTATGCAAGTTTTATGTAATATAAAATTTGTTGTTTCCTTTTCTCATAAATGTTCTGTTCTTTCTCGTCTAAATACCCGTTCACCGTAAACTTAACAGATTCGCGAAAATTCAGAGCAGGTCTCCACCCGAGAAAATTAATTACTTTAGAAATATCTAATCTTAAGAAAGATGCCTCGTGAAGTTTTTCCATCTTTTCATCAAATTTATAACTTCCTTTTTGTGCAATTTCTATCATACTCCTGACTAAATCAAGGACAGAAAAATTATTTGTATCCGATGGTCCGAAATTCCATGCACCGCTGTATTCCTTTCCTTCGCACAATAACTTTGCTCCTAAAAATAAATACCCGCTCAGAGGTTCAAGCACATGCTGCCATGGTCTCGTTGAGTATGGGTATCGTAAAAATAATGTTCCGTTTTCTTCAATTGCCCGGAAAAAGTCCGGAACGATTCTATTTTCGGCCCAATCACCCCCTCCTATTACGTTTCCCGCTCTTACCGAAGCAATATTACATGTCCCTTCTTGCTGAAAAAATGAATTGAGATAAGCACTTGTAATAAGTTCCGAGCATCCTTTCGAAGCGCTGTAAGGATCTTTACCGCCCATTGCATCAGTTTCGTTATACCCGCGGGTCCACTCGTAATTTTGATAACATTTATCGCTTGTCACATTTATTGCCGCTTTTACACTTTGGGAATTTCGTATTGCTTCAAAAAAATTTACCGTCCCCATTAAGTTTGTTTCAAATGTGTAATGCGGGTTTTCGTATGATTCGATGACCAAAGGCTGAGAAGCAAGATGGAAAGCGATATCCGGTTTCACTTCATCAAAGAATCTGAGGAGATGCTTTCCGTCTCTTACGTCTCCATCTTCGTGTTTTATTATTGTATGTAAATTAGCAGAAACAAAATTATCTTTCGGTGTTTTTGGCGGCAATGCATAGCCGAAAACATCTGCACCCAATTCTTTAAGCCAGATAGCCAGCCACGAGCCTTTAAAACCGGTATCGCCTGTTATAATTACTTTTTTATTCCCAAAAACACCATTAAATAATTTATTCATTCCGCACTTTCCTTAATTATTTCATGATTAATAAAAGTTATTCCCAGATTTTCCACGGCGCATTACCCCTTGCCCACAGATTTTCTAATTCAAATTTATCTGAAAGTTTATCCATCGGCATCCAAAAACCTTTATGGCGATAAGCGGTAAGTTGGTTTTGCTTTACTAAATTTTCCATAGGGGATTTTTCAAATATGGTCAAATCTCCTTCGATAAAATCAAACACTTCCGGTCCAAGCACAAAAAAACCTCCGTTAATCCATTGCCCGTCTCCGACCGGTTTTTCCAAAAAATTTTTCACACTGTCTTCATTATCTATACTCAAAGCTCCGAATCTGCCGACAGGCTGCGTGGCAGTAACGGTTGCTATTTTCTTTTTAGCATTATGGAAATCAATTAATTCTTTTATATTTACATCAGCAACCCCGTCTCCATAAGTCATCATAAATGTTTCATTGTTAACGTGATTCTTAACTCTCAAAATTCTGCCGCCCGTTAAAGTATTATCACCGGTATCAACGAGTGTGACTTTCCACGGTTCAGCATAACTATTGTGAGTTTCAATTTTATTCTTTTCTAAATCAATCGTAATATCAGACTGGTGCAAAAAATAATTAGTAAAATATTCTTTTATTAAATAACCTTTATAGCCGAGGCAAATAATAAACTCGTTAATTCCATAGTGAGAATAAATTTTCATAATATGCCAGAGAATCGGTTTACCGCCGATTTCAATCAGAGGCTTAGGTTTAACTGTGGTCTCTTCGCTTAATCTCATTCCGAGCCCGCCGGCTAAAATGACAACTTTCATTGATTTGTCTTTTTTGATTTGTAAATACTTTTTTTGTAAATACTTTTTGTTTAAGAAAAAACCAAATTACATACTTGAATAAACCTTAAATGTACACATATCATTTTATATTTTCAAATCCAAAAGTAAAATATATGTGGGGATATTCCTTGAAAATTGCCGATGTTTAAACAGAATAAATCTTATGCTTTAACCGAAATCGGACAAATTGCTTATTAAATTAAGTATGAAATTTAAATCCGAAAGTTAGAGACTTGATTTTTATAATTGAATCGCTCAATTTGGGTAACAATAAATTTTAGCCGCATGATACCGAATATTTTTCATTTTATTTATTTTTATGATGAGCGAAATAAGGAAAATATATTTCCATTATCACACTACCTTGCTATCAAATCAGCATCTGTAATTAATAAACCCGAGAAAATTTATTTCTATTTAAATACAGAACCTTCGGGCGAATGGTGGGAAAGGGCAAAAGAAATTGTAGAAGTAAAGCATATTTCTCCTCCGACGGAGGTTTTCGGAAGAACATTATATCATCCGGCTCATAAATCAGACGTTGCAAGAATTTATATACTTATTGAAAACGGAGGCATATATCTTGATTTCGATATTATTTGCAAGAAATCTTTCATGCCATTGCTTAATTTCAATTATGTAATGGGTAAACAGGGTAAATACAGGAAAATGGGATTGTGCAACGGTGTTATACTTTCCGAGAAAAACGCTGAGTTCCTGAAATTATGGCTGGAAGAATACAGGAATTTCAGGTCAAAGGGGCATGATAAGTATTGGGTGGAATCGTCAACTGAAAAACCATTAATGCTCTCAAAAAAGTATCCGGATTTGATCCATGTTGAGCCTTTTGACAGTTTCCATTTTCCATTATATTATCCATGGAGTCTGAGAAATCTGTTCGTCAGGAATAAAAATTTCCCGAATGCTTACTGTCATCATTTGTGGGAATCGGAATCCCGCGAGAAATATTTAAATAAGCTTACACCTGAATTTATAAAGAAAGTTGATACAACTTATAACTTAATCGCCCGCCGTTTACTTTGATTTTTATAGTATAAAATTGAAAGAAGTTTCAGTAATATGGCAATAGACAAAACAGGTTCGGCGGTATTTTTTGACAGGGACGGCGTAATAACCAAACCTGTGTACAGTGAAAAATTCGGCGAATATCAGCCTCCTCATTTTCCCGGAGAAGTTGTTTTTTATGGTGAAGTAATTGCCGTTTTACGGGATTTCATGACTCTTGGTATTCCGCTGATTGTTGTATCAAATCAGCCCGATGCAGCAAAAGGTAAAATAAGTTTAGAAAATTTA
>JAPLFI010000361.1 GCA_026390755.1 Ignavibacteriota bacterium | reverse complement strand
TCTTCCATGCTTGCTTTTCCAACAACATTTTCTTTTACATATTGGTCAGCCAATTCAGTTGTTTCATTAGTGATTGCAAGGAACTCAACATGCTCGTCTGGTATTTTTTCCGTTTTTAAATTGACCACTTTCCCGCCTGAAAACTGCACCCAATTCCAATTAAAGCATTATAGCGGAGGGTTTTTTATTACTCGATTCTATTAACATGAAACCCCGCCGGGGTTTAAAAGCATAAAGCATTATGAGATCCCGAAACAAGTTCGGGATGACAAATTAACACTTATCACTTAACACTTAACACTTGATCACTTAACACTGTTAACGCATACAGAGGTAAATTTGTAAGCCTGTCTTGTTTGCGGAAATCGGACATAGAAGTACGAATAGAAACCTTCGGACCGAACTTCTCCATATACACCTTTAAGCTCTTAGCCTGTAAATTTTCTTCAGCTTTAACTTCTACCGGGACGACCATACCATTAAACTGGACTACAAAATCAACTTCTGAAGAGGAACGTGCCGCCGACCAATAGTAAATTGTAAACTCATTTGAGTTATTAAGCTGTTGAAAAACGTACTGCTCGGTTAACGCCCCTTTAAATTCCGAGAAGATAGCATTTCCTTCAAGAAGTGTTTTAGCATCAATATCACCCATTGCTGTCAACAAACCGATATCCACCAGAAACAATTTGAAGGCGCTTCTGTCTTCATAAGCCTTTAAAGGTAAAGCCGGCTTAGTTACACGGCACACTTTATGAATCTGTCCGCAATCAATCAGCCACGATAACGCAATTTCATAATCTTTTGCCCGCGAGCCCTCTTTAATTAATCCATAAATAAACTTGCGATTCTCTTTTGCTAATTGCGCCGGAATAGAATTCCAAATCATACGGATACGCGGAACAATTTCGAACGGTGCATACTTCGAAAAATCCTGCTCGTATGCAGATAAAATTTGTTTTTGAATATCACGAACATCTTTAAAATTATTATTTTCGCTGAATTTCATAACAGCTTCCGGCATACCGCCGACATAATAATACTGCCGCAGACGTTCAATAAATTTAGATTTATACGCTGTTATCAGTTTCCAGTCAGCGCTGTACAGCATATCTATAAGACTACTTTCACCGATTGCATCAAGAAATTCCAAAAAAGATAGCGGAAACAAATCCAGAAATTCAACTTTACCGACAGGGAATGAAATATTAGAATGAAGGGCGACACCTAATAAAGATCCGGCAGACACTATGTGATACCCTGGACCATCTTCCTGAAAATACTTTAAAGCTGTTATTGCAGAAGGCGCAGACTGAATTTCATCGAAAATTAATAAAGTGTTTTCAGGTTCAATGGTTAAGCCGGATTCCGCCTGTAAAGCTACAATCACCCTTTTAATATCGAAATCATCCTCAAACAAAGCTTGTAATCGCTTGTTTTTCTCAAAATTCACATAAACCGTTTGGGGATATTGCGTGGCGCCAAATTCTTTCATCAACCATGTTTTTCCAACCTGCCTTGCTCCTCGGATGATCAGAGGTTTTCGCGAATTTGAGTTTTTCCAGGCAATCAGTTCTGCCAATTTCGTTCTTCTCATCTTTAATTTATTGTGATTTAATGCACCCGTATACATTTTTACAAACGACTTTATGGGTTATAATACATTATTCCAAACGACTATTCAAGGCGGAAAACGGGAGGTGTTGAAGGAAGGCGGCGGACGCGGGGACGGCGGTAGTAGTGGATGGAGGTTTTTTTATTACGTGATTCTATTAACAGAAAACCCCTACGGGGTTTAAAAAAAATAAAGCCTTATCACTTAACACTTAAAACTTAACACTTAACACTTGAGTCACTTAACACTTTATCTTTCCGGCTGCGGCTCTGAAAAAATCTTTTGACCATATATCGAGACTGCGTATATCATTTACGAAAGGTAATACCTCTTTGCGTGCATTATCTATGTCTAAATCATCAATAGAATTGTAAATCATTTTAAGCAGACTTTTTTTTGTCAAAGGGCGTGCGTCTGAATAATCACCCGATTGTATCATTCTTTCCTGCAGATGATTTAAACTGAGCTCAGGAAAACGCGAGACATACCAGACAAAATCGTACCAATCCCGGCCTTTCACGCGGTTTTTCCATTTACGGCAGAGAAGCGCGTGCATTTTTCCTGCAAACAGAGAAGGCAGAGTATAAGATCGTACTGCAAACTGCACCGGAGAAAATACATATTTCATTTCAGTATCAAAACCTGCGGGAGGATTAGTATCAATTTCTAATTTTATTTTTAATACTGATTTCTTATTTATTCCTGAAACGATGCTCTCAGGCGCCTCGATAACCAAAAGCTGTTCTAAAGTATTCGCTTTCAAAAAAGCTGATTCAATCGCCGTGTGCGCCGTTTTTTGTTTAACTTCAAAAGTTACATTAAAACCAAAAGCTTTTAACTCTTTCACTATTGCATTCCCGTATTTATCAAAACTAAAATTACCGGAGTGTGTTAATAAGGAAAAGTCTAAATCTTCAGAGAACCGGTTCAAACCGTAAAGTATCCTGAGTGCAGTACCGCCATAAAATGCGGCATGTTCGAAAAATTTAGATCGCCATAAACCCAGCAGAGCCAGTGACTGTAAAATCTCCCTTACTGCTGTCAGCATCGTATCGGCAGTATCGGGAAGAGGAGAAGGCAGTAAACTCTTAATCAAATCATTCATAATTATTTAAAATATCTTCTTTGTAAAAATTTCACTAACCATGTTACCTTACGGGCAGAAAAAACTGATTCCAATTCAATGATTTTTTGAGGATTAATATAACCTTCAAGTGCGGACTCATCAATACGAATATCTTCGAAAAGATAATCACCATAAGAAGACGGAGATGAAGGACTGAACCGTTTATCCAGCCATACCTTATCGGCAATGGCTTTAAGAGGTTCAGCTATCATCCAGTTTCCGGAATCGTTTTTTTGGATCGAAACACCGTATGCAAAACGCTGATGAGATAAATGCTGATATGAAAATCTACCTGTTGGTGTATCGAAGTGTCGTGAACGTTCGGGAGTTGTTGAGGTAAGGTTTGTAACACGTTCCGGTATAAGTCCGTACCACGATAATGCAAAATCAAGACTGACAACGGACGGACCAAAAACAAGATTAGCAAGCATTTCACGAGACACCGGCTTTCGGCGCCATGGGGTTCCAAAAACATAAAGACCTTTCCGGATGCGAACAATATCCCCTTTTTGCGTTAATGATGAAATAGCATCACGGGGTTTACTGTATTCCCTTAAAAGATCTGTTAACTGAGTATAATTAAATACTTCCGTCTCAATTTTTTGTCTGATATGCTCTATTACTCTCATAATTTGCATGCTAAATCCATTGTTATTGGACATAGCACGTAAATTTAATGCATATAAAACATAAAAACAATACTTTTATTTTATAAAATCTCTTGTTCTTATTCTCGCTGAACACTTAATCACTTAACACTTAACACTTCTTCACTTAACACTTCTCTATTCCTCTGTGTGC
>JAPLFI010000591.1 GCA_026390755.1 Ignavibacteriota bacterium | reverse complement strand
GATGAAACTATCCAGAATATTATATGAAGTTTTATTAAAGTCTTTTTTTCCATTTACAATACTTACCTGAATTTACTAAATATCAAAATGTAAAAATAATCAATTTAAGCGAACCACCCATAATTCTAAGTGAAATCCGGGAATTTTGACGTTAAAACGGTTTACAAAAGAATTTATGCTTATACATTTCGGTGTTTCACTGATTAATTAACCGGCTTTGCTGAATACCGTTGACAGATGTTATTTTATAACCGTATATATAAACAAAACAAAATATATACTTTAACAGCAAATGAAATAAGCACAAACAAAGTATTTAAGGAAACAAAAATAATGAACTATATTAAATAAATTTCAAAGAATAAATATGGAAACAATTGTTCTGTTAATATCGTATTTATTATATAGTTGCAATCTATCCGATATAGAGCCATATTAATAAATTTTACTAAAATAAAACAATGAATACATACAAAAGGGCAGCAAGAAATCCGGGAAAAGTGAAGATAGGAACAAAGATGAAGATTTCGATTTTATTAATCTTAACACAATTAAGCATCTGTTTTGCCCAGCAAAAAAAGAGTGATTTTGTCATTGGGGAAAAAATAAGTATTGAATCAAAAGTTCTTAACGAAAGAAAAACCATAGTTGTAATTCCTCCTTATAATTACAAAGACAGACCGGATGAAAAATTTCCTGTAGTTTACGTTTTAGATCCGGGGAATAATCTTTTTGCAACATTCGGAATCGTGAATTATTATTCAGATATGTTAAAAATTATGCCCCGAATGATAATTGTTGGTATTGTCTCAAACGACAGAGAAAAAGATTATTTGCCAACACCTTCGAAAGAACAACCAACCGGCGGCGGAGCTGATAAATTCCTTCGTTTTATTAATTCGGAATTAGTAACATTAATTGACTCGACTTACCCTGCAAATTCAGAACGTTGTATTATCGGACATTCTGCCGGAGGATTGTTTGCTATTTATGCTTTGGTAAATCAACCTGAATTATTCGACTCATTTATATGCATTGACCCAAGTTTATGGTACGATAATCAATCCTGCGTCAGGGAGATGCCCGAATTTCTTAAAAATAATAAGAAAATTAAAAAATCAATCTTTATTTCATTGTCAAATGAAAAGGAAATGGGCGTTTTTCCTTTTATTGAAGTGCTTGAAAAATATGCACCGGAAGGAATTAATTGGGATTATATACATTATAAAAACGAAACCCATAACTCATTAGGATTTAAAAGTATATGTGCCGGTTTTGAAATGATTTATAAAGATTGGAAGACAAACGAAAATGCAAAATAAACAACTAAATACCAGCAATTTGCAAAACATATATTATGAAAGATAGAAAAATAATTGTGACGAATATTGTATTATTAATTTTAGTTTTTACATCAATATCTGCTTGTTCGCAAAACAAAAAAACACAGAATAAATCTGCGGCTATTTGTCATGAGTTATCGGCAATAGTCACCGATGAGAAAGCACCCGGAATGATTGCGGCAATAATTTCAGGCGAAGGCGTAACAGCCATAGGTTCAGCAGGAGTACCGAAAGTTGGTTCTGATGTACATATAACCTGCAATGATCTGGTATATCTTGGTTCTTGTACAAAAGCGATGACAAGCACTATGCTTGCAACGCTTGTGGCAGAAGGAAAACTTAGCTGGGATATGAAATTAATTGAAGCAATCCCTGAACTTAAGGAAATTATCCATTACGATTATCTTAGTATCACACTCTGGCAGCTGCTTACACATCGTGCAGGAATACCGGCAAATCCTGTAGACTGGGATGCACACAATCAACTTGAGATTAAAGCGAGGCGGTTGGCAATACTGAAAGACAATCTTAGCACTCCCTCTGCAATAAAACCGGGGGAATTCAATTATTCAAATTTTGGATATATGATAGCAGCGTGTATGGCAGAAAAGATATCCGGACTAAGCTGGGAATCCTTAATGAGACAACGATTATTTGATCCGCTTGGCATGTCCACTGCAGGATTTGGCGAACCGGATACGGGCAAAACATTAGGACAACCGTGGGGTCATAATAAATCGGGACGAAAATGGGAGCCAAGTAAATCCTACGATGCAGAAGCAATCGGACCAGCTGGTGAGATACATTGCTCTGTAGAAGACTGGGCTAAATTTCTTTCTCTTCAATTAACAGTGAAAAACCCTATTCTGGATAGTGAATATTTGAGTAAACTGATCGAACCTGTTGGTTTTTATGCAGGCGGCTGGGGTATAACAGAAGATTTAGAATGGGCTAAGGGAAAAGTGCTCACCCATAATGGCAGCAACGGAATTTGGTATGCCACTGTTTTGGTGGCGCCAAAGATAGATAGAGCCTATATTGTAGTAACTAATTCACGTGATTTTTCCGCTACAAGTGATATTTGTTCAAATATGATTCACAATTTAATTAAACTGGATTTAAAAGCCACCAATAACTAAATCAGGTCAGGGCAATAAAATGAGAGACCTCAGAAATAAATAAATACATAAGAAAAGTCAACTAAATTAATATCAACATGAAAATAATTATTTACATCTTAATGTTAATGTCTGTGATTGATTGTAAATCTCAAATCATAGAAAATGGAAATCCTCAATATTCTCAGGAAATTGAAAGCCAAATTAAAAGAATAACAGAAAATCTGAAAGTTAGAGACCAATTTGGGAATACTTATAAAAACGCAACCTTAGAAGAAAGGTTAGCGTATTATAAAATACCCGGAATAAGTATTGCTGTAATTGATAATGGTGAAATAAAATGGGCACGGGGTTTTGGTTATAAAGATGTAAGCATAAAAGAACCTGTTACACAAAACACGCTTTTCCAAGCTGCCTCTATTAGTAAGGTATTAACTGCAATAGCATTTATTAAATTAAAGGAAAAGAATGAAATTGATTTAGATGCAGATGTAAGTTTGTATTTGAAGTCATGGAAAATTTCTTCGAATAATGGATGGCAGCCTAAAGTTACACTCAGGCAACTTTTAAGCCATACTGCAGGAATGACTGTAAGTGGATTTGGTGGTTATTCTATTCAAGATTCAATACCGACAACCGTACAAATATTGAATGGAGAATATCCGGCTAATTCTTTACCGGTAAAAGTAAATATTTTTCCTGGAACTCGTGCAAGATATTCGGGAGGCGGCTTTATAGTTGCACAGTTAATCTTAGAAGACATATTCAAGCTACCTTTTTATAGTGTCATGGATAGCTTAGTGTTATTCCCATTACATCTTAAAACGAGCACTTTTGATCAGCCCAAATCAGAATCAAAACATCAATTAAATGCTACAGGTTATGTTTTAGACTATCAACCAATAAATGGAGGATTTGATATTCACCCTGAAATGGCAGCGGCGGGTCTCTGGACTAATCCCTTAGATTTAGCGAAAATAATAAGAGAAATACAAAAGGGTATTCAGGGTAAATCAGATTTTATCAGTTCCAAAAGTGCGAATGAAATGCTTACACAGCAAAACACAGATGCTACCGGCATAGGTCTTGGGTTTTGGTTTTATCAGAATGCCAGAGGTGACTCTTTATTATTTACACATGCCGGCGGGAATGATGGTTTTCAATCTTTATTCTTTGGATATAAAAACCTGGGTAAAGGAGTTGTTGTCATGATAAATTCCAGCAATGATTATGAATTAATGTATGAATTGATCCGTTCGGTAGCATTGGAATATAATTGGCCTGATAGATTTATAAGTGAAAATAAAAAGTTTGTTATAAATGATGAATCATTAAATGCCTACACTGGAAAATATATCTTTGATAAAGATTTTGAAATAATCATCAAAAAAGACAGCAGCAAATTATACTTAGAAATGCAATCACAACCTCCTGTTTATTTAATAGCCGAAAGTGACGATAATTTTTATTGTGAGCAATTAAATATTAAGGTGACCTTTAATAAATCTGATAATATTATTAACAGCTTAGAAATACAACAAGATGGAGCAGGAAACATTGTCGCAAAAAGAATAAAGAATGATTAATGCAAACAAACTTGAATATGAGCTAATATGGAAAAAATGAAAGCAATTATTTGCACTAAATACGGACCGCCGGAGGTTCTTCAGCTTAAAGAAGTGGAAAAACCTTTTCCTAAAGATAATGAAGTACTGATAAAAGTAATTGCTACAACAGTACACATAGGAGATACTAAGGTTCGGCGTTTAGAGCCCGGTTTAGGACCAGTCAGAGATTTCTTTTTCAAGCCTTTGATGCGAATCATAGTGGGTTTCAGGGGACCAAGAAAAAAAATACTTGGAATGGAACTGTCCGGAGAAATTGAAGCAGTAGGCAAAGATGTTACAAAATTTAAGACAGGTGATCCCGTTTTTGCGTCAACTGAATTTAGATTTGGCACTTATGCCGAATATTGCTGTATGCCGGAAAATGGAACTCTTACAGTAAAACCAGTCAATATGTCATACGAGGAAGCCGCCCCTGTTTCTAATGCAGGATTAACAGCCTTAATTAATCTTAGAAAAGCAAATATTCAGAAGGGTGAAAAGGTATTAATCTATGGAGCTTCCGGTAGTGTTGGTACTTATGCTGTGCAGATTGCCAAGCACTTTGGGGCAGAAGTTACAGGTGTATGCAGTACTGCGAATTTGGAAATGGTGAAATCTCTGGGAACCGATAAGGTTATCGATTACACTCAGGAAGATTTTACAGAAAGCGGTGATGCTTATGACGTTATTTTTGATGCAGTAGGCAAGATTGTATCTTCAAAACGTAAAAAATCACTGGCGAAGTCAGGGATTTATCTAAGCGCTCTTGCTTTGTCTGGAAACATTAAGTTAAAGGTTGAGGACCTGATTTTTCTCAAAGAACTCTGCGAGGCAGGAAAGCTAATATCGGTGATAGACAAACGCTATACTATGGAACAAATTGCAGAGGCTCATAAGTATGTCGAAAAAGGACATAAAAAAGGGAATGTAGTAATAACTGTAAATTAAATAATATCGAAAGGAATAATAAGTCATAAACGATATTTATGTCTCGTTTAAAAGTGAAGATGATAAATGGACGGATCCCGTATAACTTGAGGAGTCAATAAATACTTTCTTTTAATATATCGAGAAGAGTAGAATTGTCTATAAATATTCATAATTAATTTTTAAAAAATGAAAATAGGAATCATAGGAACTGGAGGAGTCGGGGGGTATTTTGGCGGCAAACTTGTTCTGGAAGGTTTTGATGTTACCTTTATTTCACGCGGTGAAAATTTAAATGCGTTACGGGAATACGGGTTAACCGTAAAAAGCATTCTGGGAGACTTCAAAATCGATCGGGTAAATGCAACAGATAAATTTTCTGTTTTGGGCGATGTGGATTTGATTTTAATCTGCGTAAAAGCGTGGCAGGTAAAAGATATTGCTAAAAAACTCAAATCATTTGTAAACGAAAATACAATTGTTATTCCACTGCAAAATGGTGTTTCAGCAATCGATGAATTAAAAGAGCATATAAATGAATCGAATATTGTCGGAGGTTTGTGCTTTATAATCAGCAAGATAGAGTCTCCAGGAGTCATAAATCATTTTGGTGTAGAGCCTTCAATAGTTTTCGGAGAAATAAATAATCTTAAAACTGAACGGCTTAATAAAATAAAGAGTATGTTCGATATGGCTGGCATTAATTCGAAAATATCGGAAGACATTAATGCAGATTTATGGAAAAAATTTATTACTATCTGTGTAAGCGGACTGCTGGCTGTTACAAAAACAACTTACGGCGAACTTAGAGCACTTAAGCAAACACGAAAAATGATGGTTTATTTATTGAAAGAGATTTATAAACTATCCCAAAAGGCGGGAGTAAAAATCAAATCAGATTTTGTCGATAATACAATTTCTCTGATTGATACTTATCCTTATAATTCCACATCTTCCTTGACAAGAGATGTATGGGAGGGAAAACCCTCGGAGATTGATTATCAAAATGGAACAGTGGTAAGGCTTGGACATAAATACGGAGTTGAAACTCCGGTAAATAAATTTGTATATAATTGCATTTTGCCTATGGAATTGAAAGCAAGAAATATTCGAAACTTAAAATAACAATTAAAAAATAACAATGAGATTAAAAATTATCATTCTGGCAGTTTGTCTGTTTTTTTTAAAATTATCCTTATTTAGCCAAGAGGTTAAAGAATTAAAAGAATTTGAAATTGAAAGCGGAAAAGAATTTTGGGATTTATATAATGTGATTGAACCGCTAAAAAAATCTGACACTAACTTAGCAATAAGTAAATTGGAGAATGCATTCTGTAAAACCAACAATAATTTTACTAAATGCAAAATTTTGGAGGAATTAGGTGAAATGTATACATCTACTAAACAATTTGATAAATTCTTAAAGATGTACGAAGATTTATTAAACTCAGGTTTGACAGTTTTATTCCAACACCGCGGAGAAACGTATCCCGAATATACTAAGGAATTTAAAAATAATGAGAAATTTATTTCATTACTGAATCGTAATATCCAAATGGTGAAAGAAGCTAATGTTAATTCTACTGCAGAATATTATATTCAAAAGCCCTATAATTATAAGGAAGGAATTATATATCCTTTGATAATGGTTTTTCACGGAGGAATCGGAAATATTCAGGATATGCAGAATTTCTGGAATTCAGATAAACTGCAAAAAGAATACATTATAGCATTTGTGCAGGGCAGGGAAATAAAATGTTCCTATAACCGTTTTTTTGGTAGTAACGGTATTTCCGAAATGAAAAGAATATATAAAAAAATCACAGATGATTATTTAATAGATACTGCAAAAGTAATTTTATCCGGTCCATCTGCAGGTGGAATGTTTTCAATCGATCTGGCTATTAATAAACACATTCCCGCACAGGGACTAATTCTTGCTTTTCCGGTTAAACCGGAAAATTTTAATGCTGATAAAATTTTAAATTCCGGCTTAAAAGGGCTCAGGATATCTATGATCTGCGGTGAAAATGATTGGGCAATTAAGAGCCAAAAAGAAATGTCGGTGATATTTGATAAGCTCGGAGTCCAAAACAGACTGCTAATTTTTCCGGATTTGGGACACGAGTTTCCAAAAGATTTTTCCAATCAAATTGACAACTCAATCGATTATATCAGAAATGACAAAATTAACATCCGGTGAAATTTATAATTATATTCTGCCTATGGAGTTGAAAGCAAGGAATAAATATAAATTAATAAAGAACAAATAACTGAATCAGATACTAACATATACTGTAATGAAAATATTTCGGAAGACATAGTGTATATAAGTTAGTCTGGCACAATCAGGAAATAAACTTCTTAACAAATAATTTTTAAATGAAGCTAAGAATATCAGCAATAAAACAATTATAACAATGAACATCGAAAACATTAAAAAATTGTATGGCTACTGTTTGCATTAGTTATTGGAGGGATTATGCAAATCATTGGTTTAATGAAGGAAAAAGTAATACAGAGATGGCAGGGGATTTTTATAATTGCAGGACTGGTACTTTTACTGAATCCCGATATTGAATTAATAAGTACAGTTGGGTCAGCTCTGTTGTGCATTGCCTATATACCCTGGGGAATAAAGGAATTAAAGAAAATATAATATCATCGGGTTACGGAAAGGGGATTTGAGTATAGTTGGACATCATACAGAGGAATTTATACTTATTCAAATCACAGTTTCACATGATTTTTAAGGTGGTTTACTGAATATGATTATTTCTCGTCATTTTATCTTTGTATTTTGCTTATAAATTAAAAGCAAACTATATACAAATTTAAAAGAATTAACATCATGAAAAGAATTTACTTTACAATCGTCCTTCTGCTTTTGGTGAGCACTTGTTTCTCACAACCGATTC
>JAPLFI010000046.1 GCA_026390755.1 Ignavibacteriota bacterium | reverse complement strand
CGTTGCCGAACAAAAAGTGAACGTACAAAAATTAAAACTAGAAAACTGCGATCTGGAATTCCTTGAAGGCACCGACCCGGAATCGCCGATTTCAAAACACGTCGAAAAGCGCGGAGAAGGTATTCAGCACTGCTCTATTGAAGTACCGGATATTTCAGGCTCGCTTAAAAAACTGAAAGAGGACGGCGTAAGGCTGATTAACGAAGAACCGCGCAACGGCGCGGACAATATGCTGATAGCATTTCTGCACCCTAAGTCAACCGCAGGTATACTTATAGAACTTGCACAGCATAAGCGGGGAGAGTAAGGGGTAAATTGAACACTGAATATTGAAAACAGAACAAAACATCCTTCAGTCTAAACTCGATAATCTACCCGTCAAGCCGGGGGTTTATCAGTTCAAAGATTCCGCGGGAAAGGTTATATATGTGGGAAAAGCGAAATCGCTAAAAAGCCGCGTGCGGCAATATTTCCATACACGCCCGCAGAACTTTTCAAAGCAAATCAGGACTGAGGCAATGATTTCAAAAATTGCTGACATAGAACTTATTACCACCGATACCGAAGTAGAAGCGCTGATACTTGAGTTTAACCTGATTAAAGAGCTTAAGCCGCGCTACAACGTAGATATGAAAGACGATAAAACATTTCCCTACATAGTTATTACAGACGAAGTGTATCCGAGAGTTTTCCCAACACGTAAAAAGCGAACTGACAAGTCAGCATATTTTGGACCTTTTACCGATGTAAAAAACATGCGTTACGCGCTGAAATCAGTACGCGATATTTTCATGATCCGTTCATGCAGTCTTAAGCTTGACGAAGAAAACGTAAAAACGGGAAAATTCAAAATCTGTCTCGATTACCATATTCATAAATGCGACGGTCCGTGTGAAAATCTTGTATCCCGTGCAGATTACAACGAAACAGTAAATCAAGTTGCTAAACTGCTTAACGGAAAGACAAAGACACTTGAAAACGAACTCCGCGTGAGGATGGATGAATATTCGGAAAAAATGATGTTTGAACAGGCGGGCAGGCTTCGTGATAAAATTGACGCGCTCGCAGTGTATAACTCAAGACAAAAAATGACAGGCGAGGAAATAATTGACAGGGATATTTTTGCAGTTGAGTGCGAGGATAATGATGCCTGTGGAATGGTTTTGAAAATACGTGACGGCAGGGTAATAGGGAAATCGCATTATTATATGTCGGGAGTGCTGGAAAAGCCCGAAGAGGAAATTCTTGATAAACTGATTACAAATTATTATGCTAAAGCAGAATTTATTCCCGACGAAATATTTGTACCGGTTGAGCTTGAAAATGCAGAAGCTATCAAGGAGTGGCTCTGCGGAAAGAAACGGAAGGATTCTGCCGTTGTTAGTATCAGGAATGAGGTTGATATTATTGTCCCGAAAATAGGCGATAAAGCAAAGCTTATAGCAATGGTTGCGAGTAATGCCAGGCTGATGCTTGGCGAGCTTAAACTCGCAAAATTAAAACGAGAGTTTATTGCTCCGTCAGTCGAAGCTCTGAAACGCGACCTGCGCCTG
>JAPLFI010000058.1 GCA_026390755.1 Ignavibacteriota bacterium | reverse complement strand
TAAAGGGACAGAAGAGCAAAGAAGAAAGTACTTACTTTTCGCTCCAGTGCCTGTATCACGGACTCTGTTACCCTGCAAAGGATATGCGGATTTACTATTAATCATTTTATTAATTGCCTGCCTTAAACTGTCAGTTGTTTTCAGAGCATTTGTGTATGCAGAATCGTAAGACAAACCGCTCTTCGTTAATGACATTTCTTTCAGTTCGAGTTGAATGGAATATTCCGTTTCCTGACAAGAGACTGAAGCATCAATCCATATTTCCGATTCGGGAACAAAAGTATAACGCTCATCATTGCCCCCGTATATGAACTCATTGAATATTTCCCTTCTTATATAATTACCGTCAACCATCCACACATTGAATCCTTTATATTCTCCGTTATAGAAACAGTATAATTTTTTTATATCGGGAAAGTTATCGTGATTTTTTTCATTGCCGTTTTTTTTGCAGGCAAGTTGCAGTACTGCGATGAACAGAATTGCCAATAATACTATTTTTTTCTTTATCATTTTATCAAAGCCATACGTTTCGTTTGTGTAAATTTTTCAGTCTGTAAAGAAAAGAAATACACACCGCTCGGATATTTAGAGGCGTTGAATGTGGCTTCATAAGTGCCGGCGGATTGTTTTTCGTTCACGAGGGTTTCAATTTCTTTGCCGAGTGCATCGAAGACGGAGAGTTTTACTTCGCCCGCACGCGGAATTTCATATCGTATCTTCGTTGACGGATTAAACGGATTCGGGTAGTTCTGATCTAAAGAATATCCGGACGGTATTTCAGATGATATATTTTGTATTCCGATTATTTCAGACAGGGTTCTCCGCCAGACAGACGAATAATAAGAGCCGCCATACATATAATTACCGGATATGATTAAATTACCGATATATGTTCCTCCGAGTCCCTGATTTTTTTGAATCCAGTTATCTCCGCTGTTGGTTGACAGATAAGCACTCCCGCAACTTGTAACAAACACATTAGTTCCGTAAGTTAGTATAAAAGTATTTTCGCATCCCAGAGAAACTCCTGCCTGAACAGATACCCAGTTTACACCGTTATTTGTTGATTTGAAAATATTGCTGCAGCATGCCGCGATAATATCAGTACCGGGGAAAGCGAATCCCATAATATGTTCACCGATAACTCCAATATAAGACCAGTCAGCCCCGTTATTCGTCGAGCGGAAAGCGCCGTAGCCGTAAGTACCGGCATAAATAACTCCGTTCGAGCTACCTAATCCTGTGATATCATGATTGGTTAGACCATTATTTACGGTCGTCCAGTTCGTACCGTAATTCGTTGATAAATATACACCGCTGTCACAGGTGCCGACGAATATATTATTGCCTGAAATTGTGACAGAATGTATCGTAATATTCTGAAATCCTGCTAAAATCCAGTTAACACCGTTATCAGCAGATTTATACAATCCGCCGTAAGAAGCGCCGTAAGAAGCCGCAAAAATATAATTATTAACAGACGCAAGAGGTCCATAAATATTGTAATTTGATAAACCTGCCCGCGTCCATGTGCCGCCGTTATTCGCAGACATGAAAACACCTCTCTGAGTTCCAGCAAAAATATTCGTCCCCGAAAATGTAAGACCAAAGATAATCTGAGAGAGTATTCCGCTGGTGATTTCAGTCCATGTATCGCCGTTATTGCCGGAAATAAACACGCCGGCATTTGTACCTGCAAAAATATTTGAGCCGGCGGCGGCTAAAGCTCCTGTATTAGATGAAATCAGTCCGTTATTGACGGCAGTCCACGAGCCGCCGTAATTCGTCGAGCGGTAAACTTCTCCTGTTGCACCGGCAAAAACATTTGCACCCGACGTCAATAAACTCCGCACAGAAAGATTCGTAATTCCGTTATTAACTGCCGTCCACGCAGTGCCGTTATTAGTTGTAAGGAAAACACCGGTATTTGTTCCTGCAAAAAGATTATTGCCCGATGATGCTAAGGTATAAACATACATATCCGAAAGACCGTTATTGACGGCAGTCCAGTTTGCACCGCTGTTAGCAGACATATACACTCCGCCGCCGAAGGAACCCGCGAAAATATTGGTACCCGATAACCCAAGCGCCCAGACACTTACGCCGCCGAGAGCTGTGCTCCAGTTAGCGCCGTTATTCGTTGAGACAAATACACCTCCGCCAGTGCCCGATATTCCTGCGTAAATATTATTTCCAGAAACGAGAAGTGCTCTGACGCTGAGATTTATCAGTCCTGTATTAACAGCGCTCCATGTATTTCCATTATCTGCAGAAAGAAAAATACCGCTTGATGTTCCGGCGAAGATATTGTTTCCTGATGATGCGTAAGAAGTAACGCCTTTATTCACCAGTCCGGCGATTTTTATCCAGTTACTTCCGTTATCGGCGGAATAGTATGCATCATTGCCTGTGAATATTTTATTGCCAATGATACTTAAACAGGTTATACTTCCGCCCATAGGTCCGTTTGTCTGAATCCATTGCGCAGTGCAATTATCAATGTTAAATGAAAATTGGTAAATTAATAATCCAATAAGAACTTTTTGTAATAGAACTAAAATTTTTTTCATTATAATAGTTTGAAATTATGAAATAGTTATTTACAATGTTTATCCAATAATTCCTTTGTTTCAGTTCCTCCCATCGAATAAGCTATTTGCCAATCTTCGCAAGCTTTAATAATATTTCCCGAGTCACAGTAAGCACGTCCGCGGTTATAATATGCATCTATATTATTCGGTATAATCGAAATTACTTTTGAGTAATCCGAAATTGCGTTTGCATATTCTTTTAAATGTGAATAAGCGAGTCCGCGGTTGTAATATGCTTTTGCATACACTGTATCTATTTCAACTGCTTTTGTAAAATTGTGTATTGATTTTGAATAGTCCTCTAAATGGTAATAGGCAAGCCCGCAGTTGTAGTATGCTTTTGCAAAATATATGTTTAATTCTGTCGTTTTTTCGAAATCGGATACGGCTTTCGAATAATTTTGTAAAGCCATATAAACAAATCCGCGGTTATAATATGCTTTCTCAAAATCCGGATTTATTTCTACCGCTCTGGTGAATAAATTTATTGATTCCTCATTGTTTCCTGATTTGAATGTTCTCATTCCCTGTTCATTATACTCTTCCGCAGTTTGAGTGTATGCAAGAGAGAATAAGGAGGCGAAGATTACAAGTGATATTACAATATTTTTCACCGGCAGTATCCGGTCAATTGAAAACATAACCCCCATTCTGTGTTTTACTTATTATTTAATTAATAAAAGTTTTTTTGTTTCGGTAAAATTTTCCGAACTCATTCTATAGAAATAAACTCCGCCCGGGAATGCGGAAGCATTCCAAAGGGCTGTGTATGTTCCAGGCTGTAACTGTCTGTTAACAAGCGTTGCGACTTCTTTCCCGAGTATATCATAGACTTTCAAAATTACATATTGAACATTGACAATTGAAAATTGAATATTGGTTGCGGGGTTAAACGGATTCGGATAATTCTGACCGAGCGAATAACCGTTCGGAATATCACCGCTTAATTTCCTTAAGTTATCAAGAAGTATCACAAAATACTTCGCATATAACTTTGAATATCCGAGTGAATCTTTATTATATACCATATATATAGTCGAATATCCCCTGCCTGAATTTACACCGACTCCATTGTTGATAGTTAATGACGGTTTACAGTTTGTATCGCCGATTGTAATTGAGTCTCTCAGCATAAAAATTCCATAACCCTGACCCGATAAAATTTTTATACTGTCATTGCCCTGCCTGACGAAGGATGCGGCGTAAGCCGTGAAATCCGTTATCACAGGATAAAAAAACGACGAGAAACTCCGGCAATTGTATGAAGTATTCTGATAGATACTTTCTATTGAACTTACCGCGGTATTGATATTTGCAATGTAGATGTTCCATTTTCCGTTTCTGTCGGATTCGAACGATAGATAATTGGAACTGTATCCGCATGTGAACTTCGGATTCCTATTATTTCCGATGAGGGAAACAGTATCGGCGGGATTCCATACATTCGCATAATTACCATACCTCGAATAAATTGCATATTGTCCGTTGGATTTCTTTCTCTCGTATGCGACAAATTTATTATACATACCCACTCTGTTATTAACCGAAAGATTCGGTTTTCGGCATTCGGATGTATCGGATAAAGTAAGATTAAGTTCGAAAATCTGAGCGCCGGTGTAAATATTGAACTCCCTGTAGATAATGTCATTATTTCTGACATAAGCCACACCGTAAAGAGAATCAGCGAACAGGCGCGCAACCGAGGGATTTGACTTATCAGATGAAGTAGTGTCAACAGGGAATATACTTCCCCATCCGGTTGTTGAGAGGTTGTTACGGGCATACAGATTCCATCTGCCGGCAACATACTGCTCCCATACAACGAGCGCTGTTATTAACCCTCCTGAATAATATGAATAATAATCCACAGACGGATTGCGGCATAAGTTAACTCCGCTTGTTACGTAAAATACAGAATCGTAATTTCCGTTAGACCTCATCTTTATCGCGCAAATATTTGCAGTGTTTATCATAGTTGACCGTTCAAAGACAAGGTATTCATACGGGTTATACGGATTTACGACCCTGCTCTTTATACCAAATGAGGGGTTCCGGTCAACAGTGCTCTGTGTGAGTAATTTTGTACCTTGCCAGAAAATCTGACTGTAAGATGTGTTATACAGGAAAACCAGAGCAAGTACAAATAAAAACAGAAAATAATTCTTTTTCATAATTCCTCCTTCCGGATAATATATATGAGAAATTTTATTTTTTAAAGTCCGTTCAATATCACTTTATTAATGCCATGCGTTTTGTCTGAGTAAATTTTTCAGTCTGTATTGTATAGAAATAAATTCCGCTCGGGTATTGCGACATATTGAATGAAGCCTGATGCGTTCCCGCATCAAGCCGCTTATTGTCTATCAGCACTTTTATAAGCTGTCCGAGAACATTATATACTTTCATTGTTACGAACGATTTTTCGGGCAATGCGAATCTGATATTCGTTTCAGGATTAAACGGATTCGGGTAGTTCTGCATTAAATCAAATTTATCGGGTACATCGCTCGATATTTCAATCACGGGAACTGTCGGTGAAGTTGTCGTAAACTCGTAAATTATTCCCGGTCTTGTGACCGTATATGGATAAAATATCAATGAATCACCTTCGCTGAAATTTGCAGTGGGGCTTAAAAGCCTCGGCGACCAGGCATACATTATATCAAACTGAGTCTGATGTAAAAACAGATTTCTGTTCTTGTAAGGCGTCACAATTGATGTATCGTAATTCGAACTGAAAATATACAGAATCAGCTTCCTGCCGAGCGAATCAGCTCCCGGCGTCCACTGACCCGTTGCAGGCAGAACGTCGTTCGATTCAAGGAATGCGCAGTTTAGTTGCCTTGGCGCAGAACTTGAATCAAGATAATCTGCATCGTAAATTTTAAACGGCACTTGTGTCAACCCCTGGTAAATATAAAAGTTGTCGCTTGCCAGTGATGTATCCCTGAACCTGTATGCATATTGTTTATTTGTATTCGAGAAAACTATTTTCACTTTTCTTAAAACGTCCGTCGTTATTGCCGAGCGCAGAGCCGTAAATGTCATCCATGTCGGATATGACAGTGACATAGATTTTGACTGCCATGGTCTTGATGCGTCTCTTTGGTACTT
>JAPLFI010000370.1 GCA_026390755.1 Ignavibacteriota bacterium | reverse complement strand
GTTGTCAGTAGAGACTTTTTAAAAAATTTAAACGGAGGAAAAAATTATGTACGGTTATTTTATCCCGACAGTAAATCTCATGGGTGCCGGAGCGGTATCCGAAGTAGGTAAGCAAGCAAAAATTATCGGCGGAACCAAAGCATTGGTAGTAACAGACAAGCCGATGGTGAAAATCGGTATTGTTGACAAAATCATTAAACTTCTTAATGAAGCCGGTATAAAAACGGTTTTGTATGACGGTGCTGTACCTAATCCGACAGTAAAAAATGTTCACGACGGAGTTGATTTATACAAGAAAGAAAAGTGCGACATTATTATCGCCGTGGGCGGTGGAAGTCCGATTGACTGTGCCAAAGGAGTTGGTTTGGTATGTAATAACGGCGGTTCAATAAAAGACTTTGAAGGACTGGACATGTCAGAAAAGAACATGCCGCCTTTTATTGCAGTTAATACAACTGCGGGCACAGCAAGTGAAATGACGCGTTTTACTATCATTACTGATACCGACCGTCATGTTAAAATGGCAATAGTGGACTGGCATGTTACGCCAACAGTTTCAATCAACGACCCGGAATTAATGGTCAGTATGCCGGCATCGCTCACGGCAGCAACCGGTATGGATGCGCTGACACACGCCGTAGAAGCATACGTTTCAACTATTGCGACTCCTGTTACTGACTCAGCGGCAATTAAAGCTATTCAGCTAATAAGTCAATATTTGCGCTCGGCAGTTGCAAACGGTAATAACATGGAAGCAAGAGAAAACATGGCTTATGCTGAATTTCTGGCAGGAATGGCATTTAACAATGCAAGTCTTGGCAATGTTCACGCAATGGCACACCAATTGGGCGGTTTCTATGATCTCCCTCACGGTGTTTGTAATGCAATATTACTGCCGCATGTTGAAAGTTTCAACATGATTGCATGCGTAAAACGATTTGCCGATATTGGCGTTGCTATGGGTGAAAACATTGAAGGCTTATCGGTTATTGAATCTGCTGATTTAGCTATTGAAAGCATTAAAAGATTGTCAAAAGATGTTGGTATTCCTTCCGGATTAAAGGAACTTGGTGTAAAAGAGGAAGACTTACCGGCACTTGCAGATAATGCACTTAAAGACGCCCGTGGAGCCACAAATCCCCGCATTACAACAAAAGCCGATATTATTCAGATTTACAAAAATGCAATGTAAATTTTGATTTTAACAAAAGAGGGAGAAAATATTATCTCCCTCTTTAAAATCTTGTCCTAAACCCTATTTTTATCATATTTTTTACAAAAACAAACGGCAGACGGAAATAGTTTTGAAATATTCACAAAAATCCAAAATACAGATACAATTTATTCAATTGAATTTGGAATGTTATTTCATTAAATACAATGAATAGTTACATCGTTTTTCAGTAAATTCGGGTAATTATAAATTGAGTTATTAAAAACAGAACACAATGCCGAAAATAGCAATTTATAAATTTTTGACATTTTTCATTTTTGCTTATGATGCACAGAATGAGCCGCCTCATTTGCACATCGCAAAGGAAAAAGGAAATAGGCAGAGGTCTGCTAAAATTTGGCTGAAGACACTGCGGGTTGCGGACAGAGGCAGTCTAACAAAAAGAGACTTAAATCTATCCCTTAAAATAATCAAAAACAATCAAAAGCTTTTGATTGACGCTTTTGACAAGGTAAAAGCAGGTAAAAGGGTAAAAACAATAAAATTTAAATAAAATGAAAACAGCATTAAAAAATAAAACCATCTGTATCGAAAAACTACTTTTCGATTTACCAGGGAAAATATCTCTCAAACTTGAAGACGGAAGAATTTATATTGTTCCGTTGAAGTATTTTCCGGAACTGCAGAGGTTGCCAGTGGAAAAAAGAAAAAAATATACGATAGTTGACGACAGAACAATTTTGTTTTCATTTTCTGATTCTATTTATCATTTAGAGGATTTCATTGGGTTAGAGAATAAATGGAGACAGAGATAACTACTGATGGCAGGTTGTAACAGCACCGAGCGAAAATCTGTTTCCATCTGTGGCAGATGCTTTTAGAAAATATTATCTCCCTCTTTAAAATCTTGTCCTGAACCTTGTCCTGAACCCTCGCTTATGTCAGCAGCGGTATAGATTTTTATGAATTTCCATGTATTCAGCCTGTTTTTTCCACAACTCAGCACGGTTTTTCCACAACTCAAATTTATCGAACTTTATTTATAAAGTTTATCAGTTATTTTTGCAGAACAAATAATTTATATAAAGTTAACACAGACTATGAAAACAAAAATTAATAGTATAACTATAACATCGTTTATGGCAGTATTGTTTTCTACTATTGCAGTTTTATTTATAATCGCAGGAATTCTTTTGCCATCGTTGGGATGTAATAA
>JAPLFI010000592.1 GCA_026390755.1 Ignavibacteriota bacterium | reverse complement strand
TATTACACTATAGGACAAAGGAAAGGTTTGAATTTATCTTTGGGAAAACCGGTTTATGTAACAAAAATTGACGCTGAGAATAATCTTATTTATGTAGATACCGATAAAGGAATATACAGTAATGGTTTCTTCGCGGAAGATATAAACTTTATGAAACTTTGCGAACTCACGGCACCAGTAAAAGCAAATGTTAAAATCAGGTATAAAGATTCCGGTTCCTCCGCGGCGATTGAGCAGGTGCCGGGGAATAAAATCAAGGTGATATTCGATGAGCCAAAGCGCTCAATCACGCCGGGGCAGTCGGCGGTTTTTTACGACGGTAACGATGTTATCGGCGGAGGAATAATTCGCGAAATAATATAATTATAGTAACTACTCAGCAACAATAACTTAAACACGAATTAACTCGAATTTGCTCGAATTAAACGAATTAAAGAAAGAACTTTTTAAAATGAGAGCTAAAAATAACTATGTAGACATAGAGAAAAGTAAGTTTTAAGTTTAACACTTAATTCTTCGAGTTAATCTCTGTCCAACTCCGTGTTCTCTATGTCTCTGTGGTGAGTAGTTACTAATTATAAATCTTATATTTTTTTGTCGGTTCTGTTCAGAAAAGTCCTGATTTCCGTGTCGTTCGTTTCCACGAGTTCCTGCGGCGTACCAGTAAAATAAATTTTACCGCCTTCCATCATAGCCACCCTGCTTGCAATTTCATAAACGCTGAAAATATCGTGTGTAACTACAACCGAAGTTACTTTTAGTTTTTGCGCGAGTTCTTTTATCAGTTCATCAATATTATCACTCATCACGGGGTCAAGTCCCGTAGTAGGTTCATCATATAAAATACACTGCGGGTCTGTTGAGATTGCCCTTGCAAGCGAAACCCTTTTCTTCATACCCCCTGAAAGGTCTGAGGGGCGCATTTTCTGAGTACCAGGAAGTCCCACAAGTTCCAGCTTTTCAGCAACAACCCTGCTGATTTCCGCATTCGTCATTTTCGTGTTTTCTTTAAGAGCGAGACCAACATTTTCTTCCACAGTCATCGAATCAAATAAAGCCGCGCCCTGAAAAAGAAATCCGAATTTTTTCCTCACGGCAAATAACTCTTTCCTTGTCATGCTGTTTATGGATCGCCCTTCGATAATAACAGTTCCTTCGTCCGGCATTAAAAGACCAATTATGTGTTTAAGCAAAACTGATTTACCGCATCCGCTTTTACCGATTATCACGAGGGTTTCACCGGAATGAATATCAAGATTTACACCTGTGAGAACTTCGTTATCTCCGAATCGTTTTTTTAGGTTCTGAATTTGAATCATACGAATCAAGTTAACCGAATTTGCAATAAAAAAGAATTCAAAACACATAATAAAATCCCCTTTCGCTTTTATGTTTTAGTATTTTTTGTGATATTGCATACGATGAAGATAAAAAATAAAATAATACATTTTGCTGACGGAAAATAATCTGGAAGTTATAACAACGGCAGAAGAGAAATTCGAAAGCCGGCGGAAAGCAATCGGGTTTTTTCTCGGTCCGCTGGCAGGTGTCATAGTTTATTTCAGTCAACTCGGAACAATAACACACGAGGCGCATATATTATCTGCGATACTTGTATGGATAATAGTGTGGTGGGTAACAGAGCCGATCCCTATTCCCGCAAGCGCTCTGCTTGGCGCTGTGCTTTGCATCATTACAGGCGTTGCCGACGTTAAAAAGGTCTTCACTCCTTTTGCAGACCCGATAGTA
>JAPLFI010000173.1 GCA_026390755.1 Ignavibacteriota bacterium | reverse complement strand
GCCGGTGTCGTAGGGTTGGAAATAATGATATTGTTATCCGCGCATAAGGTCAGAAATCTTTCCAGTCTCGCGCTCGAGTGCTCCGACCCCTGCCCTTCCTGTCCATGAGGAAGCAGCATAACGAGATTATTCGGTGACTGCCATTTTGATTTTGAACTAACGATGAAATTATCTATTATAACCTGCGCCGCATTCGCGAAATCACCGAACTGCGCTTCCCATAATACCAATGAAATCGGGTCTGCCGTACTGTATCCGTATTCAAACCCCAGAACAGCCGCTTCAGAAAGCAAACTGTCAAGCGGCTCAATTTTTGCCTGTCCCTCTTTCATATTATTGTGAGGTATTATTTCAATTCCTGTATTCACATCCGTGAGCACTATATGTCTGTGGGAGAAAGTACCTCTTGATATATCCTGACCGCTTAACCTCACCGGTATATTCTCCAGCAGGAGCGAAGCGAAAGCTATCGCCTCTCCCAGCGACCAGTCTGCGTAAGAATTTCCTGATATGAATTCTTTTCTGCTGTCAATGAATTTCTGCAGTTTCGGATGGAGAGAGAAATCCGCCGGTAAATCTGTAATCCCGTTAATAATAGTTTTTATTGTATCAGAAGTGATATTCGTAGTCCCGTCATTTTTGAAACCTGTGATTAAATCTTTACTGACTGCGAGCGGAATATCTCTGAACGGTTTCACTTTACCGTCGCGTCCGCCGTGAACCTCCGTGTAATTCGTCTCCATCTTACTGATAACTTTCTTTTCCATTTCTCTGACATCGGCTTCGGTAATCACTTTTTCACTTACCAGTTTTTTCTCATATATCTCACGCACTGAAGGATGATTCCTTATAAGTTTATACAATACGGGCTGTGTAAACGCGGGCTCATCAGTTTCGTTATGCCCGAGCCTCCTGTACGAAAATACATCTATTACAACATCACCCTTGAATTTCATTCTGTATTCATAAGCAAGTTTCATTACCCACAGACATGCTTCCGGGTCGTCACCGTTCACATGGAATATCGGCGATTGCACCATCTTCGCCACATCCGTTGCATAAACCGATGACCTCGCGTCAGCCGGCATCGTCGTGAATCCTATCTGATTATTGACAATAATATGAATCGTTCCTCCGGTACTGTAACCCTGCAATTGCGACAGATTAAGCGTTTCCGCCACAATTCCCTCTCCCGCAAATGCAGCATCTCCGTGAATCAGTACGGGTATTATTTTCGATTTATCTGAATCAATATTATTTATCTGTTTTGCTCTGACAATTCCCTCGACAACGGGATTAACATATTCAAGATGAGAAGGATTTGAGGCAACGGACACTTTTATCTCACCGCCCTCAGTGGTCTTGTATATTCCCGAAGCCCCGAGGTGATACTTTACGTCGCCCGAACCCTGTGCCGAATCAAGGTCAACAATATCCTCAAACTCCGAAAATATTGAAGCAAGCGGTTTGCCGATTATATTGGCAAGCACATTCAGTCTTCCCCTGTGCGCCATACCGAGCATTATTTCTTTTACTCCGTCTTCAGCTGCGTCATTCAAAAGAAAATCTAAAATCGGGATTAGTGTCTCCGAACCCTCAAGTGAGAATCTCTTATGTCCGAGATATTTCTTGTCAATAAATTTTTCAAAGCTTTCCGCTTCAATAAGTTTGTAAAGCGTATTCTTCCTGAAATGCGAGTTCCACTCGGGCTTATTCCTCACTGCTTCCATATTATTCTGAAGCCAGAGTTTTTCCTCCGGATCCTGTATATGCCTGTATTCAACTCCGATATTACTGCAATATGTTTCCTGAAGCATGTCGAGTATATCCCTCAGTTTTGCCATCTTCAGCCCGCCGAGCCCGTCGCAGAAAAACCTCCTGTCATAATCCCATACGGTAAATCCGTAATGAACGGGGTCAAGTTCGGGATGATATTGAATCTTCGGATGCAACGGGTCGAGGTTTGCGAGTAAATGACCTCGTACGCGGAACATATTTATAAGCTGAATTACTTTTGTGTGTTTTTCAATTTCCTTTATGTTCAGAGACGGGTTAAAATCATCGGAATTATTATCCTGTCCCCATAGAACGGGCTTTATAAGAATCCCAAGGTCATTAAACATATCTTCGTAAAAATTAAACTGACCGTTTAAAAGTTCGTGCATTTTTTTCAGGAATAATCCCGATTCCGCGCCCTGAATTATTCTGTGGTCATACGTGCTCGTAATATTCATAACCTTGCTCATACCCAGCGCGGAAATAATCTCGATGTTCGATGCCTGAAATCCGGGGGGATAATCTATATTTCCTGCAGCGATAATAGCACCCTGCCCGATCATCAATCTCGGATTGGATGAATTTGTCCCTATTGTGCCCGGATTCGTTAATGAAATAGTCGTTCCCTGAAAATCGGAAACTTCAATCTTATTCGCCCTTGCTCTTGAAATGATGTCGTTATATGCGTTGAAAAACTGACGGAATGTCATACCGTTGGCTTTCTTTATATTCGGTACTATCAGCGACCTCGAGCCGTCTTTTTTAATTAAATCTATTGCCAGCCCTATGTTCACTTCGGTTTTTTTTATAACCATCGGCTCGGAGTCTATAATCGTGTAAGCGTGGTTCATTACGGGCACAGTTTCAAGCGACCTGACGATTGCCCAGCCGATTATATGCGTAAACGAAATCTTTTCCTTCGTGGTTTTTTTGAAATGCTGATTAATTATTCTTCTGTTTTCTTCAAGCACTTTCACCTGTATTGTTCTGAGTGAAGTTGCAACGGGTATAGTAAGACTGCTGTCCATATTCTCAATAATTCTCGCTCCCGCACCGCGAATAGGTACTGCATCTTCATTCTTTCCGGGTACCGGCATATTTAATTCAGCGGTTTTCTTTACTTCAGTTTTGATTTCCGTTTTTTCCGAATCGTGGAAAACATTAATTTCCAGTGAACTGAAAAATTCTTTCCAGTATTCGCTCACAGAGTCGGGCGCTTTTTGATATGCATTCAGCATCTCAAGTACATACCATTTATTAACGCCGAATTCCGAAATCTTTTCTTTCTGTTTAAAATTTAAATCCTCTAAATTCATTTTGTCGTATAACTTAAATAAGTTTAATATATTTTCTTCCGTTGTTAGTTCTTATCTTTTAATCTGCGGCTATAGCTCTTATCTTTTAATCTGTGGCTATAGTTCTTATCTTTTAATCTGTGGCTATAGTTCTTATCTTTTAATCTGTGGCTATAGTTCTTATCTTTTAATCTGCGGCTATAGTTCTTATCTTTTAATCTGCGGCTATAGTTCTTATCTTTTAATCTGTGGCTATAGCTCTTATCTTTAAATTCGCAATAATTTGTGTAAATTCGTGTCTAACATTCTTAATATCGCTACTTAATTTATCTTACATAATAAACAAATAATTATCATAAAAATTCTATAATTTTTGATTTTTAATTTGTTTGATTAATATATAAATTCAATGAATTCATTTAAAACCAAATACACTTATATGAAAACATTATTTAAAAAAATCATTTTACTCGGAAGACCCGCCTCGGGAAAATCGGAAGTTATAAATTACCTTAAATTGACCCCTGATGAATCGCGTAAAACAAGGTTTCGCATGGGCAAACTTGTTGAAATTGACGATTTTCCTATGCTTTGGACCTGGTTTGAGGAAGACGATATACTTGAAAAGAAATTCGGAAAACCGCGCCTTCATTCCACTCCCGATGCTTATTTCAAAGAGGAATATCTCTGGCATCTGCTGATAGAAAGAATTTCGCTTGAATACAGGAAGAGCATGCGCGACCTCGGCGCAAAAGCGGAAAATATAACTCATCTTATAGAGTTTTCACGCGGCACAGAGCACGGCGGCTATAAAGAGGCATTCAGGCACTTATCGGACGAACTGCTGAAGGATTCGGCAATACTATATGTAAACGTACCGTTTGAAGAATCACTTCGTAAAAACCGTAAAAGATTCAACCCTGACAAGCCCGACAGCATTCTGGAGCACGGACTTCCCGATTCTAAACTTGAGAGAATGTATAAGGAGGTGGATTTTCAAGAAGTAATTGCCGGTACGACAGATTATCTCGAAATCAACGGAGTTAAGGTTCCTTATGTAATATTCGAAAATATGCCTTCAAAGACGGATGACCCTGCTTTGCTTGGTCCCGCTCTCGATGAAGTAGTAAATAAACTCTGGGAGCTATATAACCGGTAATATTTTATTTATAAATTAAAAGGGCTGTCCGGTTTCGGCACAGCCCTTTTTGAATAAATGTACTTGAATTATTATTTCTGCTCTTCAGCCCTTTTCTTTTCGTATTCTGCTACTATGCGCGTTTCAACTTCCTTCGGTACTTCTTCGTAATGCGAGAATTTCCTCGTGTAGCTTCCCCTGCCCTGTGTGAAGGAACGGAGTTTCGAAGAGTATCCGTTCATTTCCGACAGCGGAATCGTGCATTTAATAACTTGTAATCTGCCTTCGGCTTCCATACCGAGTATTTTGCCTCTTCTGGAAGATACGTCTCCTGATACGGCACCCATGAACTCTTCCGGGAAGAAAATTTCAACAGTATATATCGGCTCAAGAAGTACGGGATTTGCTTCTTTGAATCCTTTTCTGAATGCCTGTGCGGCAGCGAGCTTGAATGAGAGTTCGTCAGAGTCAACGTTGTGATATGAACCGAAATGCAATGTGACTTTTACATCAATTACTTTCGAACCTATCAGGACACCGGTTGACAGCACATCAATCACGCCTTTTTCAACCGCAGGTATGAACCTTCCCGGTACTACACCGCCTACAATTGCATTAACGAATTCAAATCCCTGCCCGCGTTTCTGCGGTTCAATCTTTAGTATTACGTGTCCGTATTGACCCCTTCCGCCCGTTTGCTTCTTGTGCTTGAATTCCGAGTTTTCTACTCTTGATTTTATTGTTTCTCTGTATGGTATCTTCGGCTCTGCAAGGTCAACTTCTATGCCGTATTTGGCTTTCATACGGTTTATGATAGTATTTATATGAATTTCACCCTGACCGTGAATAAGTGTCTGTGCAATGTCCGGGTCGTAATTCGTTATGAAGGTCGGGTCTTCTTCGTGGAATGAGTGCAAACCTGTGCTTAATTTATCCTCTTCACCTTTTCTCTTAGGTGTAATTGCCATTGTCATATTAGGTCCGGGGAAATTAATCGGCTCAAGCACGACGGGGAAATTCTTCGAGCATAATGTGTTGTTTGTGTGCGTATCTTTCAGTTTTACCACACCCGCGAAATCACCCAGTATTACTTCGGAAATTTCTTTACGGTCTTTGCCTGTCATTGAATATGACTGCGCTAACCGCTCAGTTTTTCCCGTGGCTTCGTTTATCAGGTCAGTTCCGGCAGTAATTTTTCCGGAATATACCCTGAAGAATGAAAGCTCGCCTATGTTTTTCTCTGATATAGTCTTGAACATGAATATTACAGGCTCTCCGTTTACGTCGGGCTTAACTTCTATTACTTCATCTCCGTTTGGTCTGTGTCCTTTTTCGGCAGGCTTGTCAACCGGTGATTCGGAATAATCTGATATAAAATCAAGAAAAGGTTTTATACCAACACCGGTAATCGCCGACGAACAAAATACCGGAAAGAGTTTTCGTTCTCTTAATCCGAGCCGCAATCCGTCCGCGATTTCTTCATCAGTCAGATTCTCGCCTTCTTCAAGAAATCTCTCTAAATATGTTTCGTCTTCTTCGGCTATAGCTTCTATAAGTTTCTTGCGGTATTCGTTAGCTTTGTCCTGCAAATCGGCCGGAATATTTTCTATTATGTAATCACCTTTACCGTCAGTACTGAATATCAGCATTTTCATTTTTACAACGTCAATTACCTCGTTAAATCCGAGTCCGTGATTTACGGGAAACTGTACAACAGCAACTTCAGAGCCGAAACTTTCACGTATAGAGGCTACGGTTTCTTCAAATGCCGCGTTTTCTGTATCAAGTTTATTTACAACAAAAATAATATTATTTTTATACTTTTTTGTGTACTTAAAACACGCTTCCGTTCCTACTTCGACGCCCTTGAATGCGTCAACAACGACTATAGATGTATCAGTAACCCGAAGCGCTGAGTTTACTTCGCCTATAAAATCCATGAAGCCCGGCGTGTCAATAATGTTCATCTTTATCTTCTCACCACTGGAATTTTTCCAGAAACAGTTCATCAGCGCCGCATTTATCGAGCGCTGCTGTTCAATCTCGTCTTTGTGATAATCACTGACTGTATTTCCCTCTTCGATTTTACCGAACCTGTTTGTTACGCCCGTAGCGTGCATAATGCCTTCAGCAAGTATTGTCTTACCGCATCCGCCGTGTCCTATTATAGATATGTTTCTGATTTGTTCTGATTTATAATCAGGCATAAGTGTTTTCTCCTCGATTGCTTAATTAATTTGTCGTTAAATAATGCGTTTAACAAATAAAATAATAATATTTATGCTGATTTAAAAGACACTTTTATGTCAAATACCGTATTTTTATTGAATACAAATAACTATTTTGACTTTTATATAATTAAATTATGATGAGACTTGTCTTCAGAATTATTCTTATTATCATCATCACTGTATTCTGCACTGAATCTGCAAACGCTCAATATCTGAACTTTGCAAAAAGCGACAGCCTGTATAAAGAACTTGAGAGGACTGGCGGAAAAGAAAGAGTAAATGTACTTATAGCTTTAGCCGATGAACTCGGAACATCTTCCCTGACAGATGCTATTCAAATATCCCGTTCTGCTATTGATATTTCCGGTAAACTGGGATTTACAGAAGAATTGATAAAAGCATATATATCAAACGCGGCTGTTCATTACGCATACGGTGATATCACGATAGCTTTCGGGATGCTGGATTCTGCGATTATTCTTTCAAAATCAGCAAATAATTACCTGTTAACCGGAAACGCGTATTTACATAAATCCGAAATTGAGAGACAACTGGAACAATATGCCGATGCCTATTTTAGTTCCGATTCCGCGGCAAAATATTATGCGAAAGTTGACTATTTGAAAGGTATTCTCGATGTTTATGTATTCCGGGGGAGAATGTTCATGATGAACAATCAATACGATGAAGCGCTTCAATATTTTTCTGAAGCTGAGACAAAAGCGAAAGAAGGTGAATTTCCTGAATTTTCGGCAACATTACTGCATTGCATCGGATTCTGTTATTATAAAAAGGGTGATTATAGCACCGCTCTTTTGCTATTCGATAAAAGTTTGGAAGAAAATACGAAGTCAGGAGATTTTGAGACAGTCATCAGTACTTACAATTTCCTCGGCGAATTCAATACAATTGTAAAAGGTGATTACAAGAAATCACTTGAAAACTATTTTGACGGCATAAAAGTATCAAAGAACCGGGGATTAAACGGATATCTCAGTACTTTTTATACAAAGGTCTCCCATACTTATATGATGATGGGAGATTTTAATAAAGCGAGGGAATTTAACCAGATAGCTCTTGATATTCGTATTCAGACAGGAACTAAATATTTAATCGGCAGTGCATATATTAACATAGGAGCCACTTATTTCAAAGAAGGAAATTATTTTCTGGCAGAGGAGTATTATACGAAAGGCTTACCTTTATTAATCGAAACAGACAGAATATTTTTAATAAGGCACGCATATCTGAAATTAGCACAAGTCTATGAGAAGTTAAAAGACAGTAATAAAGCCCTTGCTTCGCTTAAAATGTACGTCGCCTTCAGCGACAGCGTGGATATACAGGACGAAAAAGCTAAACTCTCAAAATTCAGGCTTAAATACGAACTTGAAAAAAAGAATTCTGAAATTAAAGCCGCTGAACTTGAAAGAAAAACAAAAGAATCAGTTTTTTATTTGCTGATAATCGTTCTTTTATTAGTCACGATACTTGTGATAATTTTAAGAATTATCAGCGATAGGAAACAAAAGAATAAACTGAAGGGACTTAATGTAACACTCGAAGAAATTATTAATGAAAGAACGAAAGACCTCGAAGAACTTAAATCGGCGAAAGAGAAAGCTGAAGAATCAGACAGGCTTAAAACTGCTTTCCTCGCCAGTATATCTCACGAGATACGAACTCCGATGAACTCTATTATCGGTTTTTCTGACCTTCTTTCGTACGATAAAAATCTATCTGAAATAGAAAGAAGTGAGTTTTCGGATATTATCAAGAGGAGAGGAAAAGATCTCCTTGAGATTATTGATGATATAATTGACGTTTCGATAATCGAATCCGGCGATGTTAAAATTGTAAAATCAGTATGCAGAATAAATCAGATATTTTTCGATTTATTTTCTGCTTTCGATAATCACAGGATAAGCATAGGAAAAAAGAAAATCGTTATTGAAATGAATCTCGTGAAAGATGATAAATTCATAATAATCACGGATGGATTAAGATTGAGGCAAATTCTCTCAAACCTCCTTGATAACTCTTTGAAATTTACAGATACAGGAAGCATAAAGTTCGGATACGATGCTCCCGAAGACGGTTTTATGAAGTTTTTTGTGAAAGATTCCGGTATAGGTATTCCCGAAGATAAATCGGATATTATTTTTGACCGTTTCAGGCAGATTGATGATTCGCACACACGCGAATACGGGGGAACCGGACTCGGTTTAACAATTTCAAAAAAACTTGTTGAATTACTCGGCGGGAAAATATGGTTTAACTCTGAACCGTGCAAGGGTTCAGAGTTTTATTTTACATTGCCCGCGCTTTCCGTTCCGGATATTACAGAAAGAATGGATAACGATATAATTAATGACCCCTCAGAACTTGACTGGAAAGGAAAAACTATTCTGATTGTAGAAGATGACGAAAGTAATTACAGATTGATAAATGCTCTCATTCAAAAAACGAAAGCCGGAATTGTTTATGCTGTTAACGGCAGGGAAGCAGTTGATATTTATTCCTCCGATAATCATATCAATCTGATATTAATGGATATGCGAATGCCAGTGATGGATGGATTCGAAGCAACACGGGAAATAAGGAAAAAATCACCGTCTGTACCAATAATCGCTCTTACAGCTTTTGTAATGCCAGAAGACTACGATAAATGTATTAAAGCCGGATGTGATGACCATATTTCGAAACCATTCAGTATTAATGCACTGTTCAGTACAATCAGAAAGTACATAAAAGAAGAATAAAAAACAGACACGCCTTTTCAAAGACGTGTCTGCTGACAGAAATAAATTTTCTGTATCTTATAATGCCGTAAGTACTTCCGCGATTTTCGGCAGAGCCCAGTCAATGTCTTCCTTTGATATTATCAGAGGAGGCGCGAAACGAATCACATGTTCATGAGTTTCTTTGCAGAGAATTCCCCTGCTCTTCAGCGCTTCACAGAACCTTCTTGCTCCTTTAGCCTCATGTTTCAGCTCAATGCCGATAAATAGTCCCCTGCCGCGTATTTCCTTAACGTGCGGAGTTTCAATTTCTCTGAGTTTTTCTCTGAAATATTTTCCAAGTTCAAAAGAGTTCTCAACGAGCTTTTCTTCAATAAGGACTTTTAATGCTTCGCGGGCAACTGCTGCTCCGAGCGGATTTCCGCCGAATGTGGAACCGTGATCGCCGGGATTGAATACGCCCAGAATTTCTTTATCCGATAGTACCGCCGAAACGGGATAACAACCTCCCGAAAGAGCCTTGCCTATCGTTACCATATCGGGACGTATGCCGTCATATTCATAAGCGAATAACTTTCCGCTTCTTCCCAAACCCGACTGGATTTCATCGGCAATTAAAAGCACATTGTTCTTTTTGCATATCTCCGACGCTTTTTTCATATAACCGTCCGCCGGAATGATAACACCGCCCTCGCCCTGAATCGGTTCAACTAAGAACGCTACCGTGTTAGGCGTTATTGCTTTCTCAAGGTCTTCGGCATTTCCGTATTCAACAATCTTATAGCCGGGTGTAAACGGACCGAAACCGTCTTTATACTGCTGTTCTGTCGAGAAACTTATTATCGAAATCGTGCGTCCGGAAAAATTATTCGTGCAGGCTATTATCTCGGCTTTATCCTCGGCAACTTTTTTTGTTTTGTATCCCCATTTCCTTGCGGCTTTAAGCGCAGTCTCTACGGCTTCCGCGCCCGAATTCATCGGAAGTACCATCGTATAACCCGTCAATTCGCAAAGCTCTTTGCATAGATACGGAAGCTGGTCGTTTCGGAATGCCCGGGATGTAAGAGTAACTCTGTCAGCCTGATCTTTCAGTGCCCTGATTATCCTCGGGTGGCAGTGTCCCTGATTTACAGCAGAATATGCCGCAAGGCAATCCATGTATTTGTTCCCGTCAACATCCCATACCCAGATACCTTCGGCTTTTTCAATCACAACATCAAGCGGATGATAATTATGCGCGCCGTATTTTTCTTCAATGTCAATGTAATCTTTTGTTGTCATATTTTTGATTTGGTTTAATTTAATGAGAATTGTGTAAAAATACAAAATTTAAGATTGATATTTGAGCGAAAAATCAGTCTTATTTTGCAATTACTTACCACAGAGACACAGAAAACACGGAGGTGCACAGAGATTAACTCGAAGAATTAAGTGTCAAACTTAAAACGTACGTTTCTCTATGTCTCCTGAGTTTTTTTAGCTCTTATTCTAAAAAGTTTTTTCTTTAATTCGTGTAATTCGAGCAAATTCGTGTTAATTCGTGTCTAAATCATTGTTACTGAGTAGTTACATTCGTGTTAATTCGTGTCTTTCTGCTTTATCCTTTGAACTGTGTAATCTGCGGCAATATCTCTTTTCTTTTATTCGTAGGATTAAAATTAGAATTTTTTAAAATCAGTTTTTGTTGTAAATTCTGTGAATCTAATTTAAAATAATGCCGGAACAGCTTCCAATTACAACTTATGGAATGGATATTCTACGGAAAAAGGTGAAATCCGTAGGAAAAATTGACGTGGAATTTATACAGCTCGTGGAGAATATGTTTTATACTATGGTCAATGCCGATGGTATAGGACTTGCGGCGCCTCAGGTGAATGAAAATCTGTCGCTCTGCGTGATAGATATTTCAT
The DNA here is from genome assembly GCA_026390755.1 of Ignavibacteriota bacterium. GTDB lineage: Bacteria > Bacteroidota > Ignavibacteria > Tepidaquicellales > Tepidaquicellaceae > JAPLFI01. The sequence goes on along the minus strand of JAPLFI010000173.1, from coordinate 2,154 downwards.
ACGTAGCTGAATATAAACATTTTAAACCTGTCACACTGATTAATCCCGTGATTACTGATAAACACGGTGAGACAGTACGCGAAGAAGGATGCCTCAGCATTCCGGAAGTGAGAGGACCCGTCACAAGGCACGATAAAATTTTTCTTAGGTATAATGATTTTAATTTGAATGAACTGACAATGGAAGCCGACGGATTTATGTCCCGCGTAATTCAGCACGAGATTGACCATCTTCACGGAGTTCTTTTTGTTGACCATCTGGATGAGGATGAAAAGAAAAAAGTGGCAAGTATTCTCAGAAAAATTAAAAAAAACAAAATCACTCCTGATTATCCGCTGTTTGCGAATATGAAATCAGTCTCGGGATTCTGAGTACGTTTTTCGTTTAATTCAACAATCAAACTTTCGATAACATTTTGAATTCTGATTTTAAAATTGTTTTTATGGGAAGCCCCTCTTTCGGCTTGCCTGCACTGAAATCACTCATTGATGCAGGTTATACTGTTCCTGCAGTCGTAACCGTGCCCGATAAGCAAAAAGGACGCGGACAGATACTGCAGTTTTCCGATGTAAAAAATTTTGCAGTTGAAAATAACTTACCTTTTTTGCAGCCTGAAAGTCTAAAAGACGAAAACTTCATCTCGGAATTGAAAAAACTGTGCGCGGATTTGTTTGTGGTGATAGCTTTCAGAATTCTGCCGGAAAGTGTTTTCACTGTTCCGCGCCTCGGCTCTGTGAATTTACATGCTTCACTCCTCCCTAAATACCGCGGCGCGGCACCGATTAATCACGCGATTATCAACGGTGAAAAAGAAACGGGCGTTACGACTTTTTTCCTCGAGAAAAAGATTGATACAGGAAATATTATTTTGCAAAAGACACTGCCTATACGCGATGAAGATGATTTCGGAACCATGTACGGAAAACTTTCTGATATGGGCTCGGGTGTTATTCTCGAAACCGTTGAAGCAATTCAATCAGGCTCGGTTAGTCTTCGCTTGCAGTCTGATGCCGAAGCTTCTCCCGCACCGAAGATTTTCAAAAATGATTGCCGGATAGACTGGAATAAATCTGCTTTGAATGTTCATAATCTTATTCGCGGCTTGTCTCCCGTACCGTGTGCATTTACACATTTAGAAGGAAAAGTGCTGAAGGTCTATAAATCATTTTTAACTTCCGATACCTCGGATTCGGACCCCGGCACGGTGAATGTAATTAATAAGAAATTATTTGTTTGTACTGCCGATAAAAAGCTCGAAATCATCGAACTCCAAACCGAAGGCAGGAAACGGATTCCAGCGTCTGATTTTGTGAACGGCTTACATAAAGATTCTGTATTGAAACTCGGTTAATATACCGATAAACTTATAAACCAAATAGACCCGATAAATCTGAAATATAACTGATAAACATTACCCGTATAATTCCTTTAATGCCGAGCCGAAAGTAGTGAATTTGTGACCGGAAGTTTCTTCAAGTATTAATCTGGAGTATCTGTTTCCGAAAAAATCCAGCGTCTCGCGGTAATCAAGAAGTTTATCGTCCTTAGCCAAAAGCAGAGTAATATTTTCCGTCTTTATCGCATCCGGATTTATCTTTGAAAATATATTTTCAAGTTGTGTGATGTATTCTTCCGTCCATTCAAATTCTTCACCCGTCCTGTAATTAGTGTTTTTACCGATGTATGATTTCAGACCGCGATGAGCGTAAACCGCCGGATTAATGAGCGATATTTTCACGTCATATTTCGATGCAAGATATAGTGCGTAAAAACCGCCCAGACTGCTTCCGAAAACCGTTACATCTTCTTCAGCGCCGTCAATAATCGATTCAAGCAGTTTTATTGCCTCTTCCGGCGAGTACGGAAGGTCAGGAGCAATTATATCTTCCCTGCCCTGCATGTATTCTTTCAGTATTCTCGCCTTCGTCGCATTTGCTGAACTCGCAATCCCGTGTATGTATAGTATCATTAAATTCTTCTGTGTTAAATGTTTCCATATTTTTCTCCTCCGGGCATTAAATAATCGAAGTATCTAAGTATATTTTATACATTATTTTCTCTAATAATGACAATAATAATAAGATTCTTATTAAATTAATATATATTTTCTTTTCTTAGCAGAATCAAATATTGTGAAAATTAGAGCCTTTGTTT
>JAPLFI010000081.1 GCA_026390755.1 Ignavibacteriota bacterium | reverse complement strand
GTTATTGAAGCCGGACTCGGCGGGCGGCTTGATTCCACTAATGAAGTTAAGCCGTTGATAAGTGTAATTACCGGCGTTTCAATTGACCATACCGAATACCTCGGAAATCGTGTCGCCTGTATCGCAAAAGAAAAAGCGGGAATAATTAAAAAGCGGATACCGGTTGTTACCGGAAATCTTTGCCCCGTATCGCTCGGAATAGTTAAAGATTTCTGTGTAAAAAAAAACTCCGTGTGTACTGATTCACGCAAAGAATGCAAAATTACGGTTATTAAACGCACGGGAGATAATTTTGTATTTGATTTGAAATGCGGCAAACTGGCTTTTAAAAAACTCTGTCTTCCTCTTGCGGGAGAATTTCAGTCGCAAAACTTAAAGACTTCATTTACTGTCCTCAATAATTTATTCTCACGCGGATTTATTGAATTAAACCGGAAGAGTACAGCGGCAGGGCTCCTTAAGATAGCCATAAACTCGGGTTTTCGATACAGATTTCAGGTTATTAAACGGAATCCGCAAGTGATAGTTGATGTTTCGCATAACATACAGGGAATAAAAAACATTAAAAATAATCTTGAATATTTCGAATACAGAAATCTGTTTGTAATTTTCGCGATGATGAGTGATAAAAATCACTCTGCCTGTATAAGCGAACTTGAAAAACTTAATGGTCTGTTAATATTCACAAAGCCCTCTTACAAGCGTGCAGAAGAGCCATTGAATCTTCTGCGGCTTGCGAAGAATAAAGCCCGCGCGATTGCAGTAGATAAAATAAAAAACGCATATTCGCTTGCAAACATTTTGGCGTCAAAAAATGATTTAATACTGGTAACAGGCTCTTTTTTTCTCGTAAGCGATTTTTTGAAAATTTATAAACGATAGTAAAAAATGATTAAAGCAATAATTTTCGATCTTGACAATACACTCGTTGATTTCATGCTGATGAAAGACCGTGCTGTTGACGCTGCCGTGCACGCAATGATTGACGCGGGGTTAAACCTGAGGCAGACGGAAGCGAAGAAAAGAATCAACGATATTTATACAAAAGAAGGAATTGAGTACCAGCAGGTTTTCGATCAGCTTATTCTCGATATTTACGGTATAATTGATTACAGAATTATTTCATCCGGAATAGTCGCTTACAGAACGGCTCGCGAAGCAGCTCTCAAACCATACCCTAAAGTTTTTCCGACTCTTATCGAACTCATTAAAATGGGTATAAAATTAGCCGTAGTTTCAGATGCTCCGACAAAAGAAGCCTGGCTGAGGTTGTCTTATCTGAACTTTCATCATCTGTTCGATGTAGTCGTTACTTTTGATGATTCACGGGAAAGAAAACCGTCTCCTGTTCCGTTTAATGTAGCTTTGAAAAAATTAAACTTAAAGTCTGAGCAATGTCTGATGATAGGCGACTGGGCTGAGCGGGATATGGTAGGCGCCAAAGCTGTAGGTATGAAGACTGTTTTTGCGCGCTACGGTGATACATTTAACACCCTTCATCCCGGGTCTGATTACGAGGTTAACTGTATTTCTGAATTAATTGATATTATAAAAAAGGAAAATAAATTATAATGGTTAAAGGGATAGGAACAGATATTGTTGATATAAAACGGATTAAATCTGTAATGGAAAAGTTTGGCGACCGGTTCTTTCAGAGAATACTGACTGAAAGTGAAATTGCATACTGCAAGTCTTTTTCAAAACCCGACCTTCACTTTGCCGGACGATTTGCTTCAAAGGAAGCCTATTCAAAAGCGATTGGAACGGGTATCTCAAAAGATTTCGGCTGGCGCGATATAGAAATCCTGAATGATGAAAGGGGAAAACCGTACATTAACCATACGAAAGAGAATGAGTATTCAAAATACAGATTTCACGTAAGCATATCGCATACTGATGAATATGCCTGCGCAGTAGTTGTCTGCGAGGAAATTACTTAACCGAAAAATCTTGTGGCACTGAAGACATCCTTGTGGTTGTTTATCTTTTCTATCACATTGTTCAGTTGCTTAAGATTTTCAACGCTGAGAATCAGCGTGCACTCGAACATCGAACCCTTTGAATAAATATTCAGGCTTTTTATGTTTATTCTGAAACTCTTGGAAAGTGTTTCTGTTATTTCATTTAATATTCCTGGTTTATCCGCTCCGATTATCTTAATTCCGCCTGTAAATTCATCGCCTTCCATTTTACCCCAGTTTATTTCCAGAATGCGTTCCGGTTCGAGCAGATAAAGGTTGATAATATTATTGCAGTTTTTCCTGTGTATTTTAATTCCTTCGGTTTGAGTGACATATCCGATGACGTCATCTCCAGGAATCGGATTACAGCATTTAGCGAAGTCGTATTTCAAGCCCGAAATGTTCGCCAGTGAACCTTTATTTCCTAATGATAATTTTTTTTTGTCCGCCTGCGCTTCTTTCAGATACTTATTAAAATCATGAGTTTTTTTATGTTCGGATTCGAGAGCGGATTCCCTGTCTGCCGCCGCCTGTTCAATCTCCTGCATCTTGTTTTTATCTGACAGGACTTCAATTACTTCATCTGCAATTTTATTATCTTTTGCCGCCTCAGCGAAGAAATGCTGTTCATCTTTCAGCTTCATTTTATGAAGAAGTTTGCGCAGTTCGTCGTCGTTTATATGGACTTTGATTTTTTTCAGTTTCTTATCGAAATACTCCCTTCCGTCTGCAATCAGTTTACGTTTTTCGGAGTTAAAATATTTTCTGATGTCGCCTTTCGCTTTGGGCGTTACAACGAATTTTTCCCAGTCGCGTTTCGGTTTTTGAGTCTTCGATGTGATGATTTCAATCTGACTTCCGCTTTTCAGAGGAGTATCGAGAGGGAGAATCTTTCCGTTAACTTTTGCGCCTATGCACTTCATACCCACTTCCGTATGTATTTCAAAAGCGAAATCTATGGGTGTGGCGCCCTTGGGAAGTATCTTAAGGTCGCCGTTAGGCGTAAAACAGTATATCTCATTCTGATACAACTCGAGTTTGAAGTTTTCTATAAGCTGTTTGGATGTCATATCTTCTTTTGCGGCGTTTTCGAATGTCTCTCTTATCGCCTTCATCCACTCATCTATTTTCTGATCGCTGAGCGCGAGATTTTCTTTATATTTCCAGTGTGCTGCAATACCTTTTTCCGCAATCTCATGCATTTCTCTCGTGCGTATCTGAACTTCAACCAGCCGCCCTTCTTTGCTCATCAAAGCAGTGTGAATAGACCGATAGCCATTCTGCTTCGGCATTGAAATATAATTCTTAAACCGTTCCGGCACGGGCACATATATTTGAGATACAATTCCGTAAGCCGCGAAACAATCGAATTTATTGTGAGTGTCGAGAATAATTCTTACTGCGAATAAGTCATAAATTTGGTCAAACTCAACTTCCCTGTTGTGAATTTTGTTGTATATACTGTATATATGTTTTGCCCTGCCGTAAATCTCAAACTTGAAATGCTCTTTGATTAAACCTTCTTTTAAAGGCTCTATGAATCGTTTAATAAACTTGTCCCGCTCGTGGCGTTTGTCTTTTATCTTGTTGGCAATTTCATCGTAAGCTTTTCTGTTAATGTATTTGAATGATAAATCTTCAAGTTCGGTTTTAAGTTTTGAAAGTCCGAACCTGTGAGCCAGAGGGGCGTAAATATCAATAGTTTCCTGCGCCATCCTTAGCTGGCGTGTGTTTGAAAGAAATTCAAGCGTTCTGAGATTGTGAAGACGGTCTGCAAACTTAATCAGCATAACACGCAGGTCAGACGTCATAGAAAGGAGCATCTTTTTGTAAGATTCTACCTGCTTCATTTCATAGTTCTCAAAAATGCCTTCAATCTGTGTAGCACCGTCAACGATTTCCGCGACTGTATCGCCGAACTCCGCCTGTAAGTCTTTCTTGCTGAATTTAGTGTCTTCAACCACATCGTGAAGGAGTGCGGCTGCGATCGTAATATCGTCAATCGGAATTTCCCTGGCAAGAATTAATGCAACTTCGTACGGATGTGTGATGTACGGTTCGCCGGATTCGCGTTTTTCATTTTTGTGAGCGTCGAGCGCGAATCGGAAGGCATTTGCAATAAGCTTTTCGTTTACCTTTTTCGCTGACAGGTTTATCTTGCTGTGTGTTATTAATTCATCAAGCTTCTTTTTGTTGTAGTTGCTCAGCATTCTCCCTCACTAAAAAATTATCATGGCTGTCACAAAACTTGTCATTCCGCCATGTATTAAACCGGAATCCACCGCCATTTGCTCTTATTCCCCAGAAGTTCTCCTCTGTGTAACTTCTTTTGTTCATATTATCAAAAAGTTCTTCTCTGTGCCCTCTGTGTAACTTCTTTGTTAACTATAATTGAATGTTATTCGGTTCCGAATATCCTGTCGCCTGCATCTCCGAGTCCCGGAACGATATACCCCTTCTCATTAAGCTTTTCATCAATACTGCATGTGAAAATCTTAATCTTCTTTTTATCTTTCTGATTGAACCTGTTTTCGATTGCCTTGATACCTTCGGGCGCAAGAAGCAGTGACACGACATTTATATCCTTAATACCCATGTCGAGAAGGTATTCAATAGTAAAGCTGACGCTTCCTCCCGTAGCTATCATAGGATCAAGTATAATCACCTTAATCCCGCTTTTATCTTTTATATCGGGAAATTTAAAATAATATTTTATCGGTTTCAGCGATTCCTCATCCCTGTACAGACCTATGTGGCTTACCTTTATGTCGGGAAAAAGGTCCGTAAAGCCTCTTGTAAGCCCAAGACCGGCGCGGAGTATAGGCAGGAGAACAACTTCCTGCTTAATCAGTTTGCCGGTAGTTTTCTTTAGCGGAGTTTCAATGTTTACGTTCTCGCCTTTCAGCTCTGAATAGAATATACCCGCCAGCAGGTATGATATCTTATCAAGAGCCGATTTAAAGTCCTTGCTGGGCGTCCGTTTATCCCTCATAATTGTTAAATAATGCGCAACAAGAGGATGAGCTATAACAGCAATATTTTTCATAATTATCCTTAAAAGTTTATTACGGAATCAACTCGACTAAAATGTTAGTAGTTTTTGTCTCGTTTGCTTTTGCCGACTGACCTTTCGCTGATAGTTTGAGGTCTAAGTCAATATTAACTTTAGTTTCTTTCTTCTGCACACAACCTTTTGACAAATTGAATATGACCTCACCATGACCGCCTGCCTGTGAATCTGTTATCTTAACTGATATTCCCTTTTCTTTGTATTCCTTTTCGATAAACTCTATTCCGAGAAGCGGGTCAATAACAATTAGTATGTCATCTTTATCTATTCTGATATCTTTGATCTTATATGTTAAAAGATTTTTAATCGGAAATACAAATACCTGATATACCGGAAGGTTAGTCTCTGAACTGATAGTCCATGAAGAATCCTTGTAAATTTCTTTATCGGGAAATTTCTGAAACTGGTTCTGTATAATTGATTTAAGGGCTTCGGATCCGATTGATTCTTTTATTTTAGCCTTTTCATCCGCTTTTAGAGTATCGCCCAGTGCCTTGAAGAATTTCTCGTGAATTTTTTCAAGTTCATAGACGTCTGCTATTTCACCTTTAGGCGATAATCTGAACTTGAAATCCTGTCCTGCCATCGCGTTATACATCATAGTCTCAAAACTTGAATTTGCGGTATCCTTTATATTGGTATTAAATGTCGCTGATATAGTTGAATCCTTCAACGTAGCCCGCGAGATTACAATAATACTGTCATATTTCATTTTAAAAGTAATATATCCCGACTCATTCACGTCGGTAACTTCCTGAATGTAATAGTAGGTCATTTCCTGATCACTCGTGTAATCCTGACCTCCTGTTTCAGGGCTGTTCACTTTTGAGGAATTTTTGGCCGTCATTTTATACCGGAATTTATCACCTGTTTTCGGCACAATCTTTAAATTAACTTTTTGTCCTTTATCTTCTTTTGTTACCAAATCAGAGTTTTTTTGAACTGTTTTGTCATCTTTTTTTGTGACTTCACCCTCTTTTTTATTGCATGAGTTTAATACAAACAACGAAAATGCAACCATTACAAAAAGTGATGTTATTCTAAGAACTTTTTTGAGTGTCCTGAACATAAATTTATCTCCTTAATTATTAATTTTTGTAATATACAATTTCTAATTTGCATTTTCAAAGTTATTCTATTAACTTAAACGTATGGAAAAAGTTCTTAAGAACATAAATGAATACTCCCCGTAGCAAACTGCGGGGTATCTTTTTGCAATTTATTAAAACAACGTTATTTGCTTTGATTTATGTAATTTTTTGTATTCTTCTTCTTTTCCCTGACCTTTTACATAATCCGTTATTATCTGTTCATTAGCATGTTTTCCTACGGTTCCCACATAATATAACCATCACTCCCGAATTCCCCTCCCCATAACTTCTCTTTAACTTCTGATTTTCGTGAAAATATTTCTCTCGCTGTTATACTTTTTATCATTTGTATTATCTTCTTAGGACTATATGTCGGTACTGATTGAACTAACAAATGTACATGATCTTTGTCAATTCCTATCTCTAAAAATTTCACCTCATATCTCTTTTCGATTTCTAAACATATTTACTTTATTTCGTTTTCCACTTTCATTGTAAACACCGCTCTTCTGTATTTTGCGGGTATAACATAATGATATATAAGTACTGACACATAATGGCTTTTGTGTATGTATTTACTCATATGTACAATATAACTTATTTTATGTTTTTTTTCGCTGCAAGCAGTGGGGAATTTGACCCTAAGTGATTAAATCGCCACCCGGGAATTGAAATATTAAGCATTATATACAAGCTTTTCAGAACTTTTTATTGTATATAAAATGTCAACTATTTTAAATCATATATTCACTATCTTTCCGAAAAATTATATTAACAACATGACCGAACAATAGTGAATAAGTATATCTTCACAGGCATAATTCTTATTTCGTTTATCTTCATCTCGCAGAACTTTTTCTGTCGGAACAACAATTCTGAACTATTAAACAAAAAAAGCGATAAAGTATATTCTAAGATATCAGCTAAAGATACGATTGTAATATATAACGAACAAATTACGGTAAAAAAAGCTTTTTATAAAAACGAAAATGATACTCTGCTTTTCCGGATTTATATTCCGGATAATTATGACACAGTAAAGTTCTTTCCGCTTTTTTTATTCCTTCACGGTGCCGGAGAGCGTGGTAATGACAATGAAAGCCAGATGAATATTATTAATGACTTTATTATGGAAGAATCTTTTCAAAACCAATCTTCATTCGTAATAATACCTCAGTGTCCTAACGATGAAAAATGGGTTGATGCCGACTGGACAGAATTGTTCTCTGATTTCAAGGGTAAACCGGAAAAGAGTATGAACAATACGATTAATTTACTGAATAAAATAACCGGTGTATATAAAATAGACACAAACAGAATTTATGTAATGGGTCTGTCTATGGGGGGATTCGGGACGTGGGATATCATTACGAGATTACCCGGCAAATTTTCTGCCGCAGTTCCTATTTGCGGGGGAGGGGATGAAAAACAAATCGGGAATCTGAAATCAATCCCTATATGGGCTTTCCACGGCGCAAAAGATAAATCAGTTCCCGTCTCAAGAAGCAGAAACATGGTATATGCATTGCGAAACATAAATGCTGACATAAAATACACGGAATATGAAAATGCAGGGCACAATGCATGGACGTATGCATTGAAGGAAAACGATTTAATAAACTGGATATTTGCGCAAACGAAATCCTCAAGATGAAAGAATATCCGTTACTCAGTTTTGTTTTAATATTATTGATATCCATTACGGTCTTAGCAGTCT
>JAPLFI010000522.1 GCA_026390755.1 Ignavibacteriota bacterium | reverse complement strand
TGCGGACTGTGCGCCGAGAGCTGTTTATATTATCTTGCGACAAAAGACGAAAAATATATTCCCGCATACAAGGTTGACCTCATTTCTTCCATATACCGGCGTTATTGTACATTTACCGGAAAACATTTTCCAAAACTTACGGGTGCTCGTTTGTTAGATGAGGCAATGACAGATGAAATGACAGACCAATTGTTCGGTTCGTGCACATTATGCGGACGTTGTACAAAACATTGTTCAATAGGTATAGATATTGCATATCTCGTAAGAGAGGGACGGAAAATGCTTTCAAAGATGGACATTGTTCCTGCAGCCCTTCAATCTACAGTTAATGCTGCGCTCAACTCAGGCAATAACATGTCTATTCCCGAAGAAGAATTCAGAGATACATTATCGTGGATGGGAGATGAACTGAAAGATGAGGTAAACGACCCTCAGGCCTCAATACCGCTCAATGTACCGGATGTAAATATTTTATATACACTTAATCCGCGCGAGCCAAAATTTTTTCCGCTTTCAATATCAGCCATGGCAAAGATATTCTATGCGGCAAAAGAAAGCTGGACGATTTCTACCTTCATGTATGATGTTACAAACTATGCTTATTTTACGTCAAACAATGACGAGGCAAGAATAATTGTTCAAAGATTATACGATGAAGTGCTGAAACTAAATGCAAAACGCTGTGTGCTTGCTGAATGCGGTCACGGTTCAAGAGTTTTCCGCTGGGAAGGTCCGAATTATATCCAAAAGGCATTTCCTTTTGATGTAATAACTTCAGTTGAACTTCTTGCTGAGTATATATCCAATGGCAGGATAAAGCTTGATAAAGAAAAAAACAAGGAATTAGTGACGCTTCACGATCCGTGTAATCTGGTGAGAGAAGGAGGCGTTATTGATCAGCAGAGATACATACTGAAGCATGCAGTCAGCAATTTTGTAGAAATGAATCCATTCGGCACCGAAAATTTTTGTTGCGGCGGCGGCGGCGGCCAGCTTGCAATGAGTGAATATAATGAGAGAAGAATGAAAATTGCCGAGGTAAAAGCAGACCAGATCCGTAAAACACGTGCATCAATCGTAGTAACGCCATGTCATAATTGCGTTGACCAGTTGATGCAGATTGACAATAAGTTTAAGCTTGGCGTGCAAATAAAAACTCTGGCTGAAATTGTTGCTGACGCAATTATTCTTGAATAAAAATATACAAATACATTAATCAATTACTCAACTAAATTACTTTTATGGATAATTTAATATATTTTGATAACTCAGCTACTACTTATCCTAAACCTGACCAGGTATATAAGTTCATGGACAGTTTTTACAGGGAACACGGAGTTAATCCGGGAAGGTCAGGGTTTGACGCCGCACTGGAAGCCGAAGAAATAGTGATGAACACCCGTAAACTATTAACTGATTTCTTTAATGCCGGAGGGGATAGTAACAGACTGACCTTTAGTTATAATGCGAGTGATTCTCTCAATATGATAATCCAGGGATTAGCAGTGCAGGGAGACCATGTTATAACTACAATGCTTGAACATAATTCCGTTCTTCGTCCTTTATATCACCTCGAAATGAACGGCATAATTCAGGTAACTCACATTGCGTTTGATGAAGAAGGATACATTAATCCCGATGATATCAGGAAAGCAATACGCAAGGATACGAAAATGATTGTGATAAATCACTGCTCGAATGTTATCGGAACAATTCAGCCGATTGCTGAAATCGGCAAAATATGCAAAGAAACAGGTGTATTACTGATAGTAGATACAACTCAAAGTGCCGGTTCAATACCAATAGACATGCAGGCGATGGGAATAGATGTAGTCGTTTTTACCGGACATAAGTGTCTTATGGGTCCTACAGGTATCGGAGGTTCATACGTTATGGAAAATGTACCTGTAAAATATACACGATTTGGAGGTACAGGTGTTCGTTCCGTTCAGAAGACACATCTTGAAGAATTTCCGTATCGTCTTGAATGCGGAACACTTAATCTCCTCGGCGTAGCAGGATTGAATGCCGGTGTAAAATGGATTCTTTCAAACGGGATAGAATCTCTTCATAAAAAAGAAATGGAATTGTGGAATAAACTCAGGAATGGAATTCAAAATATTGGAAATGTCATTACATATTGCGCCGGAAGTGATAAGAATCATAATCCTGTACTTTGTTTTAACATAAAGGGATTTGAAGCAGGAGATGTCGGTACAATGCTTGATGTTGACTACAACATTGCCTGCCGTACAGGTTTACACTGTGCTCCGAATGTACATGTCGGACTAAAGACTGATAAAATTCATGGAACTGTCCGATTTAGTATTGGTCCTTTTAATACTGAAGAACATATTGATAAAGCTATCAATGCGGTAAGAGAGATAGCTGAAATAAGAAAGTAAAATTTTAAGAGATTTTCTGGTTTTTAGTTGATTATGTAATACAATCGAAGCAAAATATTATTCCTATCGGTAAGGAATTACAATGCCGGACTCTCAAGGCAGACGAATAAGAGAAAAGAGCAGAAGGCACAAATTAGCACTAATTCGATATAAAAGAGAAGAACTTTCGCCGCAGATTAACACAGATTTAAAGATAAGGTCTTTTTGAGAGTGAATAAAAGATAAAACAAAATGATAATAATTTATAGTACAGATTTATTTCGAAAACCATTTATATCCGGGAATTAATTTAATAGATTTTCCTTTATTTGTATATTAATAATATACAAGTTTGTTTATTATTAATGTACAAGAATTGCCCGAAAAAGCAAAGACTGTTTTTTGTTTAAATTAAGCGGCTGACCCGATAGGCACAGGCGGTTTATGAAGTGGAAAATTTAGAAGCACAGCACATTGGTAAACCATCTCTATGCCTCCGGATTTGATAGAAATATAACTATTTGTATTATGGTTTAAGCTCTTATTTTAAAAATATAATTTAATCTTTTGTTAATAACAGGTAAATTATTTCGTCCAGTTTGCAATGTCAAGTCCTTGTATTCTTTTAAAATGGACTGTATTATTTGTCACAAGTTGCAAGTCGTTAGTTAAAGCAATTCCAGCAATAAGCGTGTCTGTATGTCCAATTTCGTTGCCATCCTTGCGAAGATCTGCTTGAATTTCCGCCGCTACTTTTGCTGCTCGTAGTGTCAAAGGTAAAACTTTATTGAACTCAATAAAGCCGGTGAATATTTTCAGTTGCTTTTTAGCGTCCTTGTAAAGAAGTCCATTAAGAATTTCATAATAAGTGATAATGCTTAAACTTATAAATCCATACTCTTGTAAATGTTCGTCAACTTTTGCGATTACTTTTGAATTTCCCCTTAAAAATTCTGAAAGTATATCGGTGTCAATAACCGATGACTTCATAGGTTAATGTTGCGTTCAAAAAGTTTGGCTCTGACTTTTTTTGTTTCTTTTACAAAGTCGGAATAGTCCTTGTCTGTCATATCATTGAACGAACCGGCAAAAGCCAAAATTGTTTTTCGCAAATTGTCCGACTTATTAATTTTGGTGTTAAGGGAATGAACAAAAGAATAAAGGTCTTCCAGCCGGTCAACGGGAATACCTTTCATTTCTTTCAGTATAGCGTTTAATGTCAGCATAGTTGCTATTGTCGTAATATTTGCTACAAAGTTAGTGATTCATTTTGTTAGTTAGTAAAGCAGTGTTGTAAAAATTGCCTACCAATAATAGCTTAATATACATATTGCGTAAATTTGTTACAATACATTCAGCGGTCTTGAAGTCTATACCGGCAAAAACGGAAAGAAAGATAAAATAGTAATTATAAAAGAATACTCTGGAGATTTACAGCCGAAAAAGCAAATTATTATATATGTGTAATAAAGAGAAGTTACACGGAGTTCGCAGACCTGCCCGCCTGGCACAGACAGGCATGCAGGGAAGACGCAGAATTAAGTGTTAAGTATTAAGTGAGAATAAGAGCTCTTGTTCTTTCTAGTGTTTCCGTGTTTTGGTGGTAAAAAGGTTCGGCTTGCCATGAAGTAAACAAATCAGAGCCCGATTTCTTCAAGTCCTTTTTTCCAGTAAAGAGAATTAACATTATTGAATATTTTAGATGTTTTATCCAGACTAAAACAAAAAGCCTCTGAACCGGGAATATCTTTTGAGAGTTTGATAAGCAGTTTTATATCTTCTTCTCTGATATTATCCGATGACTTTATTTCAATTAAAGCGGTTTTTAGTCCGGGTCTTTCAATAACCAAATCAATTTCCAGTCCGTGTTTTGTTTTCATAAAAAACATCTTAAAATCTTTTTTATGGTAATGCTGTAAACGGTTAATTTCATTTATGACGAAGTGTTCAAACAAATCACCAAATTGATATGTATGCGGAAGGACATTAAGAGACAACGTGTTATTTAGCGCCCGAAGTACTCCGGTATCGAAATAGTAAAACTTCGGACTTTCCCTTTTACTTTTTCTGGGCGTTTTTTAAAGTTTACTTTAAATTTTCCTGCTTTATTTAAAGTATGGTTTAAATAAAGCCGATTTTTCTTTAATTGCAAGATATAAAAGTGTTTTTTTCATTAACGAAAGAAGAGAGAGGGGGGAGAGGATAATTTTCTTTCTATTAACAGGAAACGCCTAAAGGCGTTTAAGAGCAAAAGATGTTACACAGAGTACGCAGAGAAGACGCAGAGTTATACAGAGAAGAACTTTCCTGAGAATAAGAGCAAAAGATGTTACACAGAGTACGCAGACCTGCCTGCCGCAGGCAGGGAAGACGCAGAGTTACGAGAGAGAAGACGCAGAGTTACGAGAGAGAAGACACAGAGTTAAGTGAGAATAAGAACTCTTGTTCTTTTTAGTGTTTCCGTGTTTTGGTGGTAAAAAGGTTCGGCTGTATTTATGATAATGAAACGTCTGCGGCGATAAAAAAAAGGCTGGCACTTCCGTGTCAGCCCCTATTTATTGTAAAACTAACTTGCAAATTAAGAAATATTACATTCCGTACATGTCAATAATTTCCT
>JAPLFI010000430.1 GCA_026390755.1 Ignavibacteriota bacterium | reverse complement strand
AGAAGATAAAGCTATAGAATGCTGGAAAGATGCATTAAAAGCAGATGTTCATCATTTGGAAAGCACATTCAATTATGGATATTTCAGATGGCAGAAAGCAGAAATAACGGGTGATGATTTAGTGATACAGATGGATGCGATTAAACTTGCGCATCAGAATAATCCTGATTACTGGCTATCATTCGGATGGATACACTACGAGCGTGGTGATGCAGATGCTATAAATGAGATACAAAATACCGAAAATAGAATAACGGATGAAAAGTTTTTGAAAGGTCTGAAATATAAAGAAAGACCGATAGGAAAAAGAAAGTTTGAGGGACATACAGAATGGGTCAATTCCGTTTGTTTTTCTCCTGACGGAAGGTGTATTTTATCGGGGAGTGGGGAATTTGGTGGAAAAGATAACACCCTCCGCTTATGGGAAGTGCAAACTGTCAAAGAAATCAGAAAGTTTAAGGGGCATTCTAATTGGATAAAGTCCAGCTGTTTTTCCCCTGACGGAAGATTTGTTTTATCAGGAAGTGGGGATAATACTCTCCGCTTATGGGCTATTAATGCAGGCAAAGAAATCAAAAAGTTCAAGGGGCATACAGCAGATGTAACTTCCGTCTGTTTTTCTCTTGATGGCATGTATGTACTATCAGGAAGTGAAGATAAAACTATCCGTTTGTGGGATGTGTCAACTTGCGAAGAAATAAGAAAATATGAAGGGCATACTGATGTTGTGAATTCTGTTTGTATTTCTCCTGACGGCAGAAATGCTTTATCGGGAAGTAAAGATACAACCATTCGGCTGTGGTATATTCAATCAGGTAAAGAAAACAGAAAGTTCGAGGGACATACAGAAGCAATAAATTCCGTATGTTTTTCCCCTGACGGAAGATATATACTTTCGGGAAGTAAAGATACAACCATTCGGCTTTGGGATATTATCACCGGCAAAGAAATCAGAATATTTGAGGGGCATACTGATGTTGTAAATTCTGTTTGTATTTCCCCTAACGGTAGATATGCTTTATCAGGAAGTGGAGGTGAATATTGGGGAAAAGATTATTCAATCCGCTTATGGGATATTAAATCGGGCAAAGAAATTAAAAGGTTTGAAGGGCATACTAAATGTGTCAAATCTATCTGTTTTTCACCTGACGGCAGATTTGTTTTGTCGGGAAGTTGGGATAAAACCATACAGCTTTGGGGAATGTATTTACCTGAAAAGAATTTTGACAATAATTTCCCAATACTCAATAAAATCAATACAACATCTGATATTATCACGCATGAAGAAATAATAACAGAAGAATTTAACAAGATAAAAATATTTTTAAATGAAAAAAGATATACTGAAGCATACGAAATAATCGAAGAACTTCAAAGAAGTAGTGACTATGAAAGGAGTCCGGATTTATTATGCATTAAGCATAATTGCTGTACAGAATCAGGATTCAAAAGGAAACAAATCAGAAACGGGTGGAGCAAAAATATTTTAGCCGGACATACTGATTCTGTAACTTCCGTTTGTATTTCTTCCGACGCCAGGTATGCATTATCAGCAAGTAGAGATAAAACAATACGGTTGTGGGATATTAATACAGTCAAAGAAATCAGGAAGTTCGAAGGGCATACTGATGCTATAAATAACGTATGCATTTCTCCTGACGGCAGGTATGCATTAACGGGAAGTAATGATAAGACCATTCGTATGTTGGATATTCAATCCGGCAAAGAAATCAGAAAGTTTATTGGGCATACAAGTTATGTCAATTCCGTCAATTTTTCGCCTGACGGCAAGTACGCTTTATCAGGAAGTGATGATAAAACAATTCGTATGTGGGATATTGAATCAGGAAAAGAAATCAGAAGGTTTGAAACGGGAACTAAATTTAATAACTCTGTTTGTATTTCCCCTGACGGCAGGTATGCTTTATCCGGAAGTTATAATAAAACCATTAGTCTTTGGGACATCGAATCAGGGAAAGAAATCAGAAATTTCAATGGACATACTAATGTAGTTAACTCCGTTTGCTTTTCCCCTGACGGCAGGTATGTTTTATCTGGAAGCAGTGACAGAACAATACGAATATGGAATATTGAATCAGAAAAAGAAATCAGCAAGTTTAAAGGGCATACCGATGGTGTAACATCCGTTTGTTTCTTTCCAGACGGCAAGTTTGCATTATCGGGTAGCTGTGATAAAACCATTCGATTGTGGGATATTGAGTCGCAGAGAGAAATCGGAAAATTTGAGTTGCATACTGAGGGTGTAACTTCCGTTTATTTATCCCTGGATGGCAGGTATGCAATATCGGGGAGTTTTGATAAAACCCTCCGTTTATGGGAATTTGACTGGGATTGTGAAATACAATTTCAGGCAGACTGGGATGAAGGTGCAAGACCATATCTTGATAATTTTCTGATACTTCATCAGCCGTACAGTGAGGACGGTGTATCAAGAATAGGAAAACCTGTTTGGAATGAAGAAGATTTTAAAAGGCTCCTGAACAATTTAAAACTACGCGGATACGGCGGGTTAAAACCGGAAATTATAAAAACGAAGTTAATTAAACAAACAGATAATTGGGATACAAGGAAACACAGATTACAAGCGAGCGAACAAATAAAAATATATGAATATGTAAAGTATAATGTGACAGAGACGATTATAATTGGCAAACAAGAATGGATGTCAGAAAACCTGAGCGGTGAACACTATCGCAACGGTGACACTATACCGCAGGTACATGACATAAAAGAATGGAAAATGTTAACAATAGGTGCATGGTGCTATTACGATAATAATGTAAAAAACGGTAAAACATACGGCAAACTATATAATTGGTATGCCGTAAATGATCCTCGTGGATTAGCACCTGATGGATGGCACATACCAAGCGATGCGGAGTGGTCAGAACTTACAGACTATTTAGGTGGGGCACAAGTAGCCGGAGGTAAACTGAAAGCAACAAAATTATGGAATAGCCCAAACATCAATACAGCAAATGGTAGTGGATTTAATGCGTTTCCTGGGGGCGTGCGAAAATATGGAAATAACTTCTACATTGGTTGGGCCGGTTACTTTTGGTCGTCGTCAGAAGAAAGTAACATTTTCGCATGGGACCGGGTTCTGGCTTCTGACTTTTCGGATGTGCTACGCGGCTTTTACGGTAAGAAGAATGGTTTATCTGTTCGTTGCATCAGGGATTAATTGATTTATTTGAATATTTGTTGTTCTGATTCCGCAACGCGTAGAATCCTTTGACTTATTGAAAGAACGTTATGTTATTTATATCAAGGGATATAAATATTTTATTACCTTATCAACTCATGGGAATTCGATTTGGATTGGGAATACGTTGAACCCGTAGATTGGGATGAAGGTGCAAGACCTTATCTCGAAATATTCCTTGAGTTACATAGACCTTATGGGCCTGATGGATTATCAAGAACGGGAAAGCCTTTTTGGAATAATGAAGACTTTAATAAATTTTATGAGGATCTTAAAAATAAAGGTTTTGGATACATTAGACTTGCAGGAGTAAGAGCTGAATTGGAAAAAATGACAATGGATTGGAGCGTCAACTGAAGGATATAGAATTAAGTCATAAAGTTATATAAATTATCATAAATTTACTGTTAAGTATAACATGAGTAAAAAAGTTATTTCATTAGCTCTCTCTGACATCGGTAAACACCGCAAAGAAAACCAGGATGCTTTTTATATCGATGATAAAAAAGGAATATTTATTCTGTGTGATGGTATGGGTGGGGAAAAAGGGGGCGGAACAGCTTCAAGAACAGTAACTGAACTGCTGCCAAAAGTTTTTAATGAATTGTTTACGGATAATGATTTATTTGCTGAAAAAGAAGTAAATAAAATATTAAAGGACTTGTTTGAATATTTAAATGAATTCATAAGCGATAAAGGAAATACAGACCCTGAATTAAAAGGAATGGGAACTACGTTAGTTCTTGCACTTTCCGTTAATGAATACATATATATCGCACATTGTGGTGACAGCCGAGCGTATCTTTTTACCGAAGGAAAATTGCAAAGATTAACGAAAGACCATAGTGTGATTGAAATGTTATTAGAACTTGGACATATTACACAGGAACAAGTGAAAACTCATCCCGCAAGAGGTCAGATTTCTAAATTTATTGGTATGCCGGGTAAAGCAATTCCGGATATTAAGAAAATATCATTGAAAGAAGATGATATACTTATGCTTTGTAGTGATGGTCTTACGGGTATGCTTAATGACGATGAGATTCAATCTATTCTAAGTACGGAAACAGACAAGAAAAAAGCATTGGAAGTATTAATTGATAAAGCTAATAAAGCAGGCGGACATGATAATATTACTGTGTTATTAATTTATAAAAATGGAGAAAACAAAGATGAGTATTAATTTAACAGTTATTGAAGGACCTTTAGAAGGACAGGAATTTAATCTCACTGAACATGACGTGTTTACTTTTGGAAGAGCACCTGATAATAGGTGTTATCTTGACGGAGATACATATATATCCCGTCACCATTTTTTAATTGAAGCAAATCCTCCTGATTGTACTATAAAAGACCTCGGCAGCCTCAATGGAACACATATAAATGGAAATAAAATAGGCGGTAGAGAAAAAGATGAATTGCAGGAAGATGCAGCAAAAAGGTCTAAAGAGTTTGAAATTAAAAATGGAGACTTAATATCGATAGGGCATACTGAAATAAAAGTAAAGATTGACAAAGAAAGGCAAAAAGTTATTCGTTCCGTTATAAATGAAATTAAAAAGGATAACGGAATACCTGATGTACCGGATTACAAAATTATTAGAGAGCTTGGCAGAGGCGGGATGGGTATAGTATATCTTGCAAAACAAATTTTAAATGATAATGAAGTCGCAGTGAAAGTTATGTCATCTAAGAAGTTTGACCCATCTGAAGACGAGATTAAACAGTTTATGAGAGAAATGCAAAGTTGTTGTATGCTCAATCATAAAAACATTGTGGCGTTTCTGAATCAGGGGTATCATAATGGTCTGTTTTATTTTGTAATGGAATATTGCAATGGGAAAAGTTTATTTGATTTAACAAAAGAACGAGGCGGTAATATCCCTGAGCGTGAAGCCGTGCCTATTATGATTCAGGTTTTAGAAGGTCTGGAATATGCTCATTCGAAATCGTTGGTTCACAGAGATATAAAACCTGAAAATATTTTACTGCAAAGAAATAGAACAGGAAACATAGCTAAAATTTCTGATTTTGGATTAGCTAAAAACTTTCAAAGGGCTGGTTTAAGCGGAATGACGGTTTCTGGCGCTTTTGCAGGGTCATTTTATTTTATGCCTAAAGAACAAATTATTAATTTCCGAATGGCAAAACCTGTAACGGACGTATTTTCAGCAGGTGCAACATTTTATTACATGCTGACCGGTAAATACGTTTATGCTTTTGGCGAAGAAGAACCCATAAGACATATTCTTGAAGGTAGAGTCATGCCATTGTGTAATAGAAGTCTAAGAATAAATAAAAAACTTGTCGAGATTATTGATAAAGCTATTATGCCTGATGCAAATGATAGATACCAGTCAGTTTCACTAATGAAAAAAGAATTAGAGAAAATCATATAAAATATTATTATGAAAAAATTATCAATGGCTGCGGAATTATCCTGGGATATTGCCGCTACTGAAGCAATTTATTCGGGTTATGAGTTTGTTGAAAAGGAACATATTCTTATCGGTCTGTGTAGCTTTGATAAGATAAAAGAGAACAAAGATAACTCAGAAGAGATTAGTAAAGAAAATAATGAGATATCCGATATTCTGACTAACTTTGGTATAGATTTAACAAGTCTTAGAAGAGAAATCCTTAAAAACCTCGGGAAAAAGAACTTCGAACGGACAGAAAAATATATTCATAGAAGTCAGGAATGCAAAAATATATTCTTGATTGCGGAATCTTTTGCCTCCAAAATCGGATTTATAAATTCAGTCCACCTTCTCGCGGCAATTTTTACCAATCCGGGTGATATTATTGCTAATATTCTGAAAAAAGCAGGAGCTAAACCTGAAGATATGATAGAATATGCTTTAAGTGATAATAAAAATACTAAAATACCTTTTCTGAAAAAGTATGGTAGAAATTTAACTGAAGAAGCTAAAAAGAAATTATTGGGTCCTATAATCGGAAGAAGAAAAGAACTTCTTAGCGTTATACAGACATTAGCAAGAAAAACCAAAAACAATCCGGTTTTAATTGGTGATGCGGGTGTTGGAAAAACAGCAGTCGTTGAAGCACTTGCAATAAGAATTACGGAAGGTAAAGATAAAGATATTATCGGTGATAAGATTATTTATCAGATTGATATGGGTATATTAACGGCAGGTGCAAAATACAGAGGTGAATTCGAAGAAAGACTGGAGGGTATTATTAAAGAAGCCGAAGCAAACCCTGATATATTTTTATTCATAGATGAAATTCATACAATTGTGGGTGCAGGTAAAGCAGAAGGTAGCCTTGATGCATCTAATATATTGAAACCCGCATTAGCCAGAGGGAAATTAAAATGCATAGGTGCAACAACTATAGATGAGTATAGAAAATATATTGAATCTGATAAAGCACTTGAAAGAAGATTTGAAAAAATTATTGTAAATGAACCTTCTTTGGAAGAAACATTTGAAATATTAAAAGGACTAAGGACAAAAATTGAAGAGCATCATAATGTAAAGATTAAAGATGAAGTATTAAAATCGGCAATCGATTTATCTGTTAAGTTCGATACAGACCATAGATTACCGGATAAAGCAATAGATCTCGTTGATAAAGCTTCGGCAAAAACGAGGATTCCGGAGCTTAGTATGCAGGGGAATATTAATGATTTGAATTTATTTAATGATGTTAAAACTGAAACTATTGCAATAATTTTATCTGAAAAGATTAATATCCCTCTTGATATACTAATAGGGCATGTTGATAGTAAATCAAGAATATCTGGTTTATCAGAATATTTAAAAGAAAAAATTATCGGTCAAAATAAAGTTATCGATAAAATATGCAATAAACTTCTGGTTGCGCAATCAAAATTGGTTTCAAGAAAAAAACCTCTTTCTGTTTTCTTGTTTTTCGGACCTACAGGGACCGGTAAAACAGAAGTAGCAAAATTAGTATCCGAATATTTATTCGGCTCTGCGAATAGTTTGATTAGGTTAGATATGTCTGAATATATGGAACCGCATAGCATTTCAAAGTTAATTGGTTCACCCCCGGGTTATATCGGATATGATGAAGAAGGTCAGTTAACAGGAAAATTGCGGACATGTCCGTATTCTGTCGTTTTATTGGATGAAATCGAAAAAGCGCATCCGAAGGTTTTTGATATGTTTTTACAATTGTTCGATGAAGGGAGAATTACTGATTCAAAAGGAAGGACAGTTGACGGAAAGAATGCAATTTTTATTATGACTTCTAATTTAAAATCAGAGAAGAAAATTGAATTAGGTTTTCAGCAAAAAGAATCTGAACAGGAAATTATTATATCTAATTTAAAACAGCATTTCAGAGCTGAATTTATCAATCGGATTGATGAAATATTGGAATTCTCATCATTAAATTTAGAAGATATAAAATTAATTGCTGAGAACCTGCTGGCTGAACTTTCTAAAGGATTTCTCGATAACCAAGGAAAAAAACTTATTTTCGACAAATCTGTTGTCGAATTTATATCTGAGAAAGGGTTTGATGCGGAATTCGGTGCTCGGAATCTGAAAAGAACAATAGAAGAATTAATCGAATATCCATTGAGTAAAATATTATTAGAAAATAAATTCAGTGAAAAAGAAGAGATATCAGTAATAATAAAAGATGACTCAATAATATTTTGTTAAAAAGCCGGCAGTGAATGGGGTTTAATATATCACCCCCTCTTCCGAATCCTCTCATATGGTTTCCTGAGATTTTAATCTTTAACGAAATTAACAGTGATTACACGGTCAATCGTCATTTCCTTGGGTGATTTATCTTCCTTATCCCAGTTGAACCGATTACGCATGTTTAAAGCCCATATATGAGCATTAAAATACGGTATCTTGTTCAGCATGCCCTGAATTCCCCAGTGTTCCCATCGTTTTCTTGAGGTCCGGAATGCTCTATGTATAAGAGTGGTTTGCAAAACGGTAAAATCTTCTGTTTTTGCACTTTCCGCCGTCAATTTCTCCGCATAATCATTTATTGTTCGGTAATCAGCTTCTTCGAAACTTTCCTGAGAATATCCTTCGGATATATGGTCGCAGAATCTTTTTATCAATGCAATCTTGTCTTCGGCAGTTACGAATTTAACCGCATTCGTATTTCCTTTGATTACTCTTCCTCTTTTATCACGTGTGATTTTCTTTTTTTTCATTGTGCTCATTTCCTAAAATATAATCACTTTTATTCTTTTTTGCTTGTATATTGCGTTTTTCAGCCCTGTTATAGTTCGTCTTTCCGCGCACGCGGTTACTCGGATATATTCTATTATTTATGCTTAGGTCCTAAGCGATGAAAAAAGTTGTAATCTAAATTGAAACGATTTCAGTTATTAAATCTTTTATAAAATTCACCCTTGATATATTTGAATCAACCGGTAATACACAAATAATGCCTTCGCTGATGTTAGCATGATTTATAAGATATTTGAACTTTTCTTTAATATAATTTTTAACGGATGCTTCCGCGTCCTTGATTTCACTCACTATTTCTTTTCGCGAATCCAAAATGAAAATTATATCTTCAAAATCTGTACTCAGTCTTATATCGCTTCTGCCCCTGTCCCAGAAGGCATCGAGCTTTGAAGCAAGATAGTAAACAGAAGAGAAAATTTTAATTTCCAAACCGTCAGGGAATTTATGATAAATAGCGTTCTTGAATCCGGCAGGATACCATTTATTTTGAAATCCTAATATGTTTTCAGTTGTGGGTATGAAATCAACTTTTATTCCGTTAAATACATACCTGCAAATCGGTGCATTTTTTTCTAAATCATTTCTGAATCCTAACTTTCTTAAATGCTCTTCAAATACGTTGTAACCGCTTCTGTGAGTCACTTCCACAACGCAGTCAATATCATCTGTTGGTCTGATGTCTGTTGCTGATGCGTCAGTCGAATACAAATTAACGAAAGCGCCGCCCACGAATACAACATCGTTTATTAACTCTTTCAGTCCTTTTGCAACTATGTTTATTAAGTCGTATGTAATCATTTTTTTATTCTTTTTTCCAATTCTGCAACGGCTAACTTAAATTCTCTTATCTTGCCCGTTCTTATTACATCGGTTAATGCAAGTAATTCATATAGATATTCATCCTCTTTCACTGCGGAAACAGCATTTTTGTAAAGTGGCTCAATTTCCTGTCCCTTTATATTCCCGCTATTACATGCCCATACATAAACGTCATCTGAAGCAATAATTTGATTGGAAATAGGTTTAGCGCTGTGAGCAGTTACAATGCCCCTTGTAATTCTCCCTGGCATAGCAGGGAACACATATCTCAGCCCGTAAATCAAAAATTCCAAGAAAGAAATCCGCAAAACTTCTTTTTTGTCCGGGCTTAGTAATTTTGCAATTTTACTTCTATTCAGTGACTCCGATATTTCCGACTGGCTTATGTAAAGACTTTCTGCCAAATCAAGAGTGCCCCAGTCATTATCTTTATACAGTATAATTTTAAATAAAATTGCTATGTCGTGCGGACGCATCCCGCTGTGTTTTCTCATAACATTGGTTAAATTATCGCATATCGCGATATGCAATATATTGATACTACGCAAATAATTCAACATAATATTACACCCTTGTTCCGTAAAGTATTTATGTGCATACCAGAAATTCTGGATAATCATATTTTTATGCCATTTTCCTGCGAAAAAAGACACTGTAAATCTAAGATGGTTAAATTTATTAATTCCTGCCATTACCGGTAATTCAGTCTGGATTCCGTTATTCTCAGGTTTCGCCGTTCAAACTCCAATATACAGCTTCCTGTCTTGCCTCTTCTGTTTTTAAGTAATGAAATCACCATTAACGAAATTTTCTGTTCTTCTTTTTTCGATAATACGTCAAGTTCAATCCCGTGCTTCTTTGCGTTCTCTGCGGTGATTTTCTGTAATGATAACACGAAATTACTCGAGTTTTCAATCTCACCGCTCCCTTTTCCGCTGTATAAATCTATTCCGTTTCTTACATCATTCCTCGATACCTGACTCAGCACAATTACCGGCTTCTTGTCTTCCAGCGCAAATGATTTTATTTTTTTCATGCTGTCGGTTACCTTCATGTATTCATTGCTGTTTAACGCGGGGTTTTCCAGTAAAAGCAAATGGTCTATGCATATTAATCCTGCCTTAGTTTCGAAATGTCTTTCAATTGCCGATACAAATACTCCGAGAATGTTAATGTCTATCCTTCTTTCAATTACGACGAAATTTTTTAAAACCTCTTTTAGTTCCAGGCACTTCATAATAAATCCCTGGTCATTCTTCAGAAAACGGTCCTCTACCTCGTAGCCGGGCAAATCCATTTCAATCTGTACCATTCTTTCAAATATTTCCTCATTGCTCATTTCCAGCGTAAAAAACAAAGTCAGTTCTCCGGTCTTTTTAGTATAGTGCTGGAGTATGTTCTGAATTATGGCGCTTTTCCCGATTCCCGTCCCGGCTTGAAATGTCATTACTTCTTTTGGCCTCAAACCTCTCGTCAATGAATCAATCATCGGCAATCCGAGCTCAATTTTCTTTTTTGTAATATCGGAAGTGTATTTTTTGTAATTATATACTAATTCCTCAACAGTATAAAAATCACTCGGTTTTAATTCTGTGTCTTTTGTGTTCAATTAATAATTTTCTTTTAATTCGGAAATATCGCTTATTATTATTCGTGCATCCGCGTTGCTGAAGAACGATTTTAAAACAGTTTCCCCGCGATTTGTTTTCTTATCATTCTTTACATTCTTGTTTGTCTCCGTTTTGGTCTCCATTTGGTCTCCGTTTTGGTCTCCATTCCCCTGAAATCTGTTCCAGTTAAGTATTGTTATTGTAGTAGTTACATTCGAATTTCTGTAGTGTATCATTTCCTTATTTTCCAGCATTTTTAAATATTTATTTACTGTCTTAAAATTCCATTTCCATCGTTTCGCTAAGTTTAACTGCGAATAGGCAAGCTCTCCGGGTTTGAGATTTATTTCAACGCCTCTGATGATGAATGTATTGGCTTTATGTGTCGCAAGCAGTAATAAGTCAATCCAGGCTTGCGCCTTTGTGAATTTCTCGGAAGAGTATAATTCATTGTCAATTATTTGTCTGTGTAATTTTATATATCCCAGCATTCTATTTTCTCCCGATTTCCTTCTTTACGTGTTCCGTTATATCAATGCCGTTTAATATCACTTTTTCCATTCCTTCGTTCAGTATCATCACCTCCGCCCGTAACCAGGGATGTTTTTTGTAATATTTCATCTCCATATGATTTATAAATTCCTCTTCCGGCAAATCTTGTACATTCACTGTCTCGGCCTGCCCATCCTGTTCGTGTGATTTACGCATGTCATAAGCCCTTTGTTCTATCAACTGATGAAGTAATAAATCATATAGGGCTGCCAGTTCTGCTTTCGGTCTCTCTATTTCCGCATCATACTCGTATATTCCGGCTCTTTCGTCAATAATATACCGCTCATCATCGTTACAGCCGTCATAAAACTCCTTCTGTTTGCTATCAGTCATTTGTTTTATGCCTGCGTTAACATTTTCATCTCGATGTAAGTAAATGATGGCATCGTTAATATTATGCTTAATAATACTTCACTTCTTATGTCCGTTTCCTTAAGCGGTTGATGTAAATATCTGCCTCGGCATCAATCTCGGAATTGCTCTTCTGCTTGTTCCTGAATAGCCATGCCTTTAATTCATTTTTGGAGAAATAAACCTTCTTGTTGTTTGGCTTGAAAAACGGGATGCTCTTCAGCGAGCATAATTTGTAGATGTAGGATTTCTTATATCCCGTAAGCTGGCAGGCTCCCTCGATTGTTAAGGGTTCGTCTGTTTGAACTGCTAAGAGTTTTTTTATTTCCTGCAGTTCTGTTTCAATTGTTTTTTGTGTTTTCATTTTACTTATAGTTTATTTTTGAATAACTACAAGCAAAATATATCTAAAGTATAATATTGTAAACTAACAGCATATTAACATGTTAGTATGCTGTTAGTATCCTGTGAGTTTGCTTTGATCTCAGGCACGATCTTATTCAGTGTTTTCAGCAGGTTAGAGAATTTTGTAAAATCATCGCTCTTAATGTCTATCGGTTTTTTGTTCAAATCTTTAATCACTTCGTTTCTGTTTTTAAGAGTCGAACGGCTTGTATTGTAAGCTTTATTATCAACATCTTCGTACAAATCCTTTTCGTCATTATATTTCTGGAAAGTATCTCTGAGTATTGCTCCAATATTGTTACCGTTTGCAGGGTTAATAAAACCGGCTGACATTAACATCAGAAAAATTCTTTCGAGGCTTTCATAAGTCGCATTAAACTGAAATTTCTTCAAAGGTTTTTGCTTTTTGAGCTTTTCTGTTTTATGTTCCGCTTCCTTAAGTTCAGGTTCGCTTTTCCCCGGAGTATCTTTCGGAAATTTTTCATTTACTACTAATACATCATTAATATTAGGATTTATTTCAATAATGCTTTCAGTTTTCTTAATCTCACTTGAAAGTAATTTAAAAAACTTTTCCGATATATTGTTTGTATCTGCATTTAATTCACTGTAGTAATCTTTTACATGTTTCAGGTATATTAGTTTATCTTTTGATGATTCAAAGTTCATGGAAAATTCAATTATGTCAGATATGTCGCCGTGAAAATAACAATCCCCAAAATTATATTTATGATTTCTCTTGTTATAAATCATAAAACTATTTTTTATATAACATAAATTTCTGACTTTATATAATTCATCAGTCATATAATTATTACGGTTGTATATATTCATTAAAATATTAAAATTCTGATAAGTCACTTTTAAGAAAATATTTTTACCGGCAAAAGCTTGATTCGGGACTTTTGTGTTATATAGATGCTCGTTTTTAAAATATCTTTCATAGTCCCGATATATATTTTTCATTGCCATTAGAAAATAAGTAAATCTTTTGAAATCACTGCAATTCTCGAAAGCTGAAGATCCATCCCCTTTATAATTTTTAATAACTTCCTGTATATTGGGGTTTAGCTCTTTTAGTCTATTATCCATAAATTTTATTATTAACTCATCTTTTTTATTATAGTCATTCCGTAAGTATATTACTTGGTCATAAATATCCTTTATAGAATTACACTTGATATAAATATCCTCGTAAGGAATAAAATTATTTTCAGCCGTGTTTTTCCTCTTACCCATATTTTATTAGTTTATTTTTGGAAATTTGTCGAATGCTTCTTGTATGCTTTTATCTACAACCTTGGCATAAATCTGAGTTGATTCAAGATTTTTATGCCCCAGGATTTTCGAAACTGTGTATAAATCAACTCCGCTGTTTAAAAGGATGGTCGCGTTCGTGTGCCGCGCCTTGTGAAACGTGATTCTCTTCTTAATGCCGGATTCGTATGCCCAGCTATAAAGCATCTGATTTGTATAACTGTTGTTAATCAAGCCCTTAAATACTTTGTCCTCTGGATTTCCTCTTTCGCCGATATATTTCAGCGCCTGCTTTTGTATCGGCAGGAATAACGGCTCATCTGTCTTCTGTTGCCTGATGTGGACCTTTAATACTCCGTTTTCCTTTATGATTTGCCCCCATCTCAAATTCTTCAAATCCGATACCCGTAACCCGGTGAAGCAGGAAAACAAAAAGGCATTCTTTACTAATTCACTCTTACATTTTGCCTTTTCCAGTGTCCCGACTTCATCTGCGGTTAAATACATCACCGTGCTTTTCACAGCCTTATAATTTTTTACCATATTAAAAGGATTCTTATTAATTAACCCTCTTTTAAATGCCTTGGTTATTAATCCTCTGAACTTTGACAAATAAACATGCTTCGAACTTGACTTTATACGATTATTGAAACTGTTCGTGATATTATCGAGATACTCCTTGAATCCGTTAATGAATGCTTCATCAACTTGATTCAGCAATGTAATATCGGGATTGCAGTATTCGAATAAGTGCTTGAGGAAACTCTTGTAATTCTGGTTTGAATTTGTTTTTATATCAAGCCTGCTGATTTCCTCAATCAAAAAATCAAACAAAGTAATCTTTTTTTCTATCAGAGCATTAAAATCATATTTACCGCTGATAATCTCAATTTCTTTTTTCTTGATGATATTATCTACGAGCGATAATTTATCCTTATTCTCTTTTCTTTGCTCTGCATTCTTTGGGTCTGTGTTGATTTGTACTTCTAAATTTTCATAATGCCGGTGAAGTTTCATCTTGCCGGATGAATCTTTAACGTATCCCTGATAGTATACTAAATAAAGGGAAGTTTTATTGTTGCTAATTTTCTTTTTTAGAATGCTTATTTTCATTATGTTTAAATAAGTACTGCTGATTGCTAAAAATTTTTACTACCCCGGCTCTTGAGTAGTAAATTCGTAGTAAAAGAAGTTTTATTTATTGTCTTTAAACTTCATGCTTAGAATGCTTATTTTCATTTAGTTCGAAGAATTACTACCGAATCAACCAATATTTTTACTACTCGAGCTCATGAGTAGTAATATAGTAGTAAAAAGTAGTAAATAAAAGTATAAAATGGTGAATGAAGGTCATTTAAAAAGTGGAAAAATAAGCTATAATTTGGGTTTTCGTAGACTTATCTTTACTTTGATTAGTTTCGATTGTTCAAAATATAAATTTTTTTCATAACTTGTGTATGAAAGGAAATGAGAATTGACTAAAGGTAAGAATCTGATATTAGTAATAATAATGGTCTCGGCGGTGTTTTCCGGCTATTTGCTGACATATATACGATATAGCAACCAAAACCTGTTAATGGAAAATTTTCGCATTGTTCACACAGGAAATCTCATTTCTGTGGTTTTCTTTTCTTTGATTGCTCTTTTTTCTTTAGTCAACATTTTTTCAGACGGAAAGTACAGCACTTCGGGGATGATATCTCTGCTTGTTGTTTCAGCGGGCGGAATTGTCTCAATAGCCCTTTCTATGCTGATCTCCGGGAAGGACACCAAGGTTATACTGTACATGATTTTCTTTGTGTTAAATGGATATTTGCTTGTTATGCTCGCCGTTCTCGCTTTTTCGCGTTCAAAGAAAATTCATTATTTCAGTAATTTCGGATTATTTCTTTTGTTGGCTTTTGCGGGATTTTTGATAATTATGTATATGAGTTATAACTTTACGGACGACTCAAAGAGCTACAGCGGCGGAAACAAAAAGGCTGACGCGGGAGTTATACTCGGCGCCGCAGTTTGGGGAGGCAACCGTCCGTCGCCCGTATTAAGGGAACGAATAAATAAGGGGTTCGAAATATACGAAAAAAAATATGTGCCTAAGCTAATTTTAACCGGCGGCGGTTCTCCGAATGAAATGACCGAAGCGGAAGTACAGAGAAACGAACTTATTAAATACGGTGTCGAGCCAAAAAACCTTATGGTTGAAGATAAATCAAATTCCACTTTTGAACAGATACAGTTTATCAGGGATAAATACTACAAACGTTTCAATTACAGCAGAATCCTGATTATATCGGATAATTTTCACCTCTTCCGTTCCCTGCAAATTTGCCTGTTCAACAATATGAAAGCGGATTTTATTGCCACAGATACACCGCTCTCAGCAGAAACTGTCATTAATTACAGTATAAAAGAAAGTTTCGCCGT
>JAPLFI010000561.1 GCA_026390755.1 Ignavibacteriota bacterium | reverse complement strand
TAATTGAATAATTTGTGCAAATAAAGTAATATTTGTCATAGGGCTAAGTATTTTTGTTCGCAAAAACAAATTTAATACCTGCTTTTTTATTTTTCAGGTTATTACTTAGTCCTATTTTTTTTATCGTTTTGGACGGATGTGGCAAATAGTCAGGGATATTCCGTTTTTTTGACTAACAAATTTCCATGATTCTGATTACTTTTAACTTTAGAAATTAATTCATTTCTTATGAGCAATCGCGAATTTATTTTATCAAAAACAGCAAAAGATTTAATTCCCTCCGGAATCAGAAAAATATCAGGTAAGATTAACGAAAGAATAGAACAGGGTGAAAAAATTTTCAATCTGACGATAGGAGATTTTTCACCTCAAGTGTTTCCCATACCGGAAGTACTTCAACATGAAATTATAAAAGCCTACGAGGAGCGGCATACAAACTATCCGCCTGCAGTTGGAGTTCTTCCGCTTCGCAAAGCTATTTCGAAATATCTGAAAGAGCGCGGCGGCTTCGAATATAACACCGATGAAATAATCATCGGAAGCGGCGCCCGTCCGCTTACATATACGATTTTTTTGTCAGTCGCTGACCCCGGCGATAAAATAATATTCCCGGCGCCTTCATGGAATAACAACTGCTATGTGCAACTGGTGGATGCAGTGCCGGTAGTGGTTGAAACAAAGGTTGAGAATGATTTCACTCCGACCGCCGATGAATTAAGACCGCATTTAAAGGATGCTGTTTTACTTGCGCTGAATTCACCGTTAAATCCGAGCGGTACATTGTTCACAAAAGAAGCTCTCAAAGAAATTATTGACATGGTTGTAGAAGAAAATAAACGCAGGACAGAAGAGAAGCGTAAACCTTTATATATTTTTTATGATATGGTTTACTGGATACTGACTTACGGCGATAAAAAGCACTATAACCCTGTTGAACTTAATCCCGGGATTAGAGATTATATAATTTTCATAGACGGTATCTCAAAATGCTTTGCGGCAACGGGTGTAAGGCTCGGCTGGGCTTTCGGACCGAAAGAGATAATGAATAAAATGCAGGATATTATTGCGCATATTGGCGCCTTTGCACCTAAACCCGAACAAATCGGAACTGCGAGATTTCTTGAAAACGCAAAAGAGGTTGACAAGTTTTTCGATTATTTCAAGAATGAGCTTTTAACGAGATTAAATATTTTCTATAAAGAATTCGAAAGTCTGAAGAAAGACGGCTTTAATGTTGACGCAATAGAGCCGCAGGGCGCGATGTATCTTACCGTTAAACTTGATTTGACAGGAATGAAAACAAAGAGCGGAAAGGTTCTCGGCGATGTTGACGACGTTCTCGGATACGTGCTTGAAGATGCGAAGATAGCTCTCGTACCGTTTTACGCATTCGGAGCCTCGAAAAAATCACCATGGTTCAGGCTTTCAGTCGGCACGTGCAGTGTTGACGAAGCGAAAGAAGCGGCAATTGCATTGAGGGCTTCGCTGGAGAAGCTGAGGAAGTAGTATTTGGTATTTGGTATTGGGTAATCGGTAGATAGTAGTTAGTATATACTAATTGGTGAAAAGCCGTAAGTTCTTGCTTACGGCTTTTGCGGATGTAATTTCACATATCAGCAGATGCATAAATGGATGCCAACAGAT
The DNA here is from genome assembly GCA_026390755.1 of Ignavibacteriota bacterium. GTDB lineage: Bacteria > Bacteroidota > Ignavibacteria > Tepidaquicellales > Tepidaquicellaceae > JAPLFI01. Next base: position 207 of record JAPLFI010000561.1, on the reverse strand, counting down.
TTTAAAACACAAAAAATGTCCTTATCTCACTATAACCATTTTCTTCGTCATAACAAACTTATCCGTGACAATCCTGTAGAAGTATATACCGCTTGCCAGTTTACCGGCATTATAAACTATGGTATAAAAATCTGCTTTTTTGTGTTCATTATTAATCAGGACTTCAATCTCTCTGCCGGTAATATCATAGACTGCGATTAAAACATT